>NZ_JAQMIL010000071.1:0-54123 GCF_029990105.1 Bradyrhizobium sp. Arg237L
CCCCTCATTCGGGTGAGACGCGCGGAGTTAAATCACTGATTTGCCCGACGGCGAAAGCGGAATGTTTTTTGTGTGAGGGCTGGACAGACTTTCGGTGATTTGCCCGTCGGGCAGTTTTTGCATAGCTCGCGCCACAGCACACGCTGTCATTCCGGGGCATCGCGAAGCGATGAGCCCGGAATCCATCGGGCCACATACCAGGCGGAGGAATGGATTCCGGGCTCGCGCTGCGCGCGCCCCGGAATGACGGAGAGAGCGGGCTGCGATCTCACCCCGCCTGCATCGCGCGCGCGGCGGCGGTGTGGCGGCGGATCAGGTCGGCGACATCCAGCCCGGGAATCGCACCGTCGATCACGGCCCAGTTGCCACCGACCATCACGCGGTCGGCGCGGTGCGCGCCGCACAGCACCAGCGCGGCGAGCGGGTCGCCATGGCCGGAGAAGCGCAACTCGTCGAGCTTGAACAAAGCGAGATCGGCGGCCTTGCCGACGGCGATCTCGCCGAGCTCGGGACGGCCGACGCAGGCGGCGGAGCCTTTGGTTGCCCAGCGCAGCGCATCCTTGTGGCTGACGCGGTCGACACCATAGCGCGCCCGCTGCACCAGGAAGGCGGCGCGCACCTCCTGCATCAGATTGGAGCCGTCGTTAGAGGCCGAGCCGTCGACGCCAAGGCCGATGCCGACGCCGGCTTCCTCCATCTCGCAGACCGGGCAGCAGCCCGACGCCAGCACCTGGTTGCTGCAGGCGCAGTGGCTGATGCTGGTCCTCGCCTTGCCGAGCCGCGCCATTTCATCGGCGTTGAAATGGATGCCGTGCGCGAGCCAGGTGCGCCCATTGAGCCAGCCGCATCGCTCGAGATAATCCAGCGGCCGGCAGCGATATATCTCCTCGCAGAACCTGTTCTCGTCCTCGGTCTCGGCGAGATGAGTGTGCAGGCGAACATCGAGCTTGTCGGCAAGCTCGGCGGTCTTTTGCATCAGCGAGGTCGTCACCGAGAACGGCGAGCATGGCGCCAGCGCGATCTGCACCATCGCCTGCTCGCCGCGCTGGTGATGCTTTGCGACCACGCGCGCGCTGTCGGCCAGAATGGTGTCCTCATCCTGCACGACGCTATCGGGCGGCAGGCCGCCGTCGCGCACAGACAGATTCATCGAGCCGCGCGTGAGCAGCACCCGCAAGCCGAGGCGCTTTGCAACGGCCACCTCGATATCGACGGCGTCCTCGAGCCCGGCGGGAAACACATAGTGGTGATCGGTCGTCGTGGTGCAGCCCGACAGCAGCAGTTCCGACATTGCAACGGTGACACCGAGCTGGAGCGATTCCGGCGTCAGCCGCGCCCATACCGGATAAAGCGCCTTGAGCCAGGGGAACAGCTCGCGATCGAGTGCAGCCGGGAGCGCCCGCGTGAGTGTCTGGTAGAAGTGGTGATGGGTGTTGATCAATCCCGGCAGTACAACGTGTTCGGCTGCGTCGAACACCGTTACCGACGTAGCCGTTGGCTCCTTGCCGCGGCCGACCAGTTCGACGATCTTGCCATCCTTCACCACGATGCCGCGTTCGGCGCCTTCGGCCAGAATGGAAAGCGGATCCTTGATCCAGATCGGGTGCGTTTGGTCCATGATTCCACCATCTATAGAGAAGCATCGGTGTTTGGTTCGATGCAAGGACCGTCCCAATTATGGCCAACAATTGGCGTCGGTCTTGCAAGGCTTCTTAAGTGAGCAAGACTCTTAAGCTAGGATGCATCCTGTTGAAAGCGTCGGCGTATCGATGGACCTGAACACGATCACGGAAGTCGCCCATCCGAAATCCCGGGCGCAACTGCCTGTTTGGAAAGCAGGCGATGCTTGGCTGGCGGGCGGCACCTGGCTGTTCTCGGAGCCGCAGGCGCATCTGAGGCGGCTGATCGATCTCTCCGATCTGAAATGGCCGGCGCTGACAATTGGCGACGACAACTTCACCATCGCCGCCACCTGCACGGTGGCCCAGCTTGACGGCTTTGCCTGCCCGCCGGACTGGATCGCCTCGCCGCTGATCAACCAATGCTGCCGCTCGTTCCTCGCCTCCTTCAAGATCTGGAAGACTGCGACCGTCGGCGGCAATATCTGCATGTCGCTGCCGGCGGGGCCGATGATCTCGCTGACGTCGGCACTCGACGGCCTCGCCACGATCTGGCAGACCGATGGCGGCGAGCGCAAGACTCGCATCATCGACTTCATCACCGGCAATCAGCAGAACCTGCTTCGGCCCGGCGACCTCCTGCGGCAGATCGACATTCCGCTCGCGGCGCTGCGGCGGCGTTCGGCGTTTCGCCAGATCTCGCTGACGCCGGTCGGTCGCTCGGCGGCGCTGTTGATCGGAAGCACCGACAGCGAGGGCAGCTTTGCGCTGACCGTGACCGCCTCGACGATACGGCCGATCAGACTCTCCTTTGCCACTATCCCAGAGCAGGAGGAATTGCGCGAGACGATCCTGCGGCGCCTCCCGGACAATCTCTACCACACCGACATCCACGGCAAACCGGTCTGGCGCAAGCACATGACGGTGCGGCTCGCGGAAGAGATCCGCGCTGAACTCAAGGCGCAGCCATGACCTTCGACATCAACGGCAAGACATTCTCGGAAGCGCCGCGGGCCGGACAATGCCTGCGCACCTTCCTGCGCGACCTCGGGCATTTCGGCGTCAAGAAAGGCTGCGACGCCGGCGATTGCGGCGCCTGCACCGTGCTGCTCGATGGCGAACCGGTGCATAGCTGCCTGATCCCGGCGTTCCGCGCCGAAGGGCATGCCGTCACCACTATCGAGGGATTTGCACCTGACGGCGGCACCCATCCGCTGCAGCAGGCCTTCCTTGACGCACAGGGATTCCAGTGCGGGTTCTGCACGGCCGGCATGATCCTGACCTGCGCATCGCTCAACCAGGCGCAGCGGCAAGACCTTGGCGCTTCGCTGAAGGGCAATATCTGTCGCTGCACCGGCTATCGCTCGATCAAGGATGCGCTCGACGGCAAGTGCAACATCGAGGACGACGGCGCCGGGACCGCCTTCGGCCGCAGCCTGCCGGCGCCGGCCGGACCGCTCGTGGTGCGCGGAGCGGCGCGCTACACGTTCGACACCAAGGTGGAAGGTCTGCTGCACGTCAAGCTGCTGCGCTCGCCGCATCCGCACGCGAAGATCGTTTCGATCGACAAGAGCGCGGCGCTCGCGGTGCCCGGTGTGCATGCGGTGCTGACCCATGAGGATGCACCAAAACTTCTGTTCTCGACCGCGCGGCATGAGAAGGACTGGATGGACCCCGAGGATACCCGCGTCCTCGACGACGTCGTCCGCTTTATCGGCCAGAAAGTCGCCGCCGTCGTGGCGGAGACCGAGGCCGCGGCGGAAGAAGGCTGCCGCCGCCTCAAGGTCGACTACGAGCTGCTGCCCGCGGTGTTCGACCCGGCCGAGGCGATCGCGCCGGGGGCGCCGGTCCTTCATGGCGACAAAACGGTCGAACATCGCATCACCAACCCCACGCGCAACCTCGTTGCGGAGACGCATGGCGAATATGGCGACGTCGCGAAAGGACTGGCGGAGGCTGCCGTCACCTATGAGGGGACGTTCACGACCCAGCGCGTCCAGCATGCCGCGCTGGAGACCCATGGCGGGCTCGCCTGGATCGACACTGAGGGCATCCTCAATGTCCGCTCCAGCACGCAAGTGCCGTTCCTGACCCGACGCGGGCTGTCGCAGATCTTCGATCTGCCATCCGATAAGATCAGGGTGTTCTGCGAACGGGTCGGCGGCGGATTCGGCGGCAAGCAGGAGATGTTCGTCGAGGACATTCTTGCGTTGGCCGCGCTCAAGACCGGACGCCCCGTCAAGCTCGAATTCACCCGCGAAGAGCAGTTCATCGCCACCTCGACACGGCATCCGATGCGCGTCAAGGTGAGGGCCGGCGCCGACAAGAACGGCAAGCTGACCGCGCTGCAGCTCGACGTGCTCTCCAACACCGGCGCCTACGGCAACCATGCGGGGCCAGTGCTGTTCCATGCTGTGGCCGAGTCGGTCAGCGTCTACAACTGCCCGAACAAGAAGGTCGACGCCGTCGTCGCCTACACCAACACGCTGCCGGCCGGCGCCTTCCGCGGCTACGGTCTGCCGCAAGGCCTGTTCGCCGTGGAAGCCGCGATCGACGAACTGGCAAGACAGCTCGGCATCAATCCGTTCGACTTCCGCCGCCGCAATGTCGTGAAGCCCGGCGACCCCATGCTCTCGCCGCCGCCTTCGCAATATCACGACGTGCTCTATGGCTCCTACGGACTCGACCAGTGCCTCGACCTGGTCGAGCGCGCGATGGCCGAGGACACGTCGCGGCATGGATTGTCGCCTGAGTGGCTGCTCGGCGCCGGCATGGCGCTGACGATGATCGACACCGTTCCGCCGGCCGGGCATCTCTCCGATTCCAAAATCGCGCTGCGCGAGGATGGCGGTTTCGAGCTGACGGTCGGCACCGCCGAGTTCGGCAACGGCACCAGCACGGTGCATCGCCAGATCGCGGCGAGCGCGCTGGCGACGACGGTCGATCGCATCATCCTGAAGCAATCCGACACCGCGCATGGCGGCCACGATACCGGCGCCTATGGCAGCGCCGGCATCTTCGTTGCCGGGCGCGCGACGCAACATGCAGCGGAAAATCTCGCGGTCGCGATCAAGGCGTTTGCGGCCGAGATGTGCGAAGTGGATGCCGACTTATGCCTGCTGGACAATGAAAACGTCGTCTGCGGCAAGCGGCGCCTGTCCTTTGCCGACCTTGCGAAAGCCGCGAAAGAGCGTGACAGCACTCTGGAGGCCAGCGGCAGCGCGCATGGTACCCCGCGCTCGGTCGCGTTCAACGTGCAGGGTTTTCGCGTCGCCGTAAACAGGGGCACCGGCGAAGTCAGGATCTTGAAGAGCGTGCAGGCGGCCGACGCCGGCCGCGTCGCCAACCCCATGCAATGCCGCGCGCAGGTCGAAGGCGGCGTCGCACAAGCGCTCGGTGCCGCACTCTACGAGGAGCTCGTGATCGACGATGGCGGACGGGTGATCAATCCGAGGTTCCGCGACTATCACCTGCCCTCTTATGCCGACGTGCCGCGGACGGACGTCTTCTTTGCTGAGACATCAGATGCGGTCGGGCCGATGGGCGCGAAGTCGATGAGCGAGAGTCCATACAACCCCGTCGCCGCCGCACTCGGCAATGCAATCGCTAACGCCACCGGCATCCGCTTCACCAGCGTGCCGTTCAAGCCCGACCGCCTGTTCCCGGCGCTGCATGAGAAGTATGGGTAGTCGCGAATGTCGCACCGTTGCTCTCCGCCGTCATTGCGAGGAGCGAAGCGACGAAGCAATCCATATCTCCGCGAGTGGAGAGATGGATTGCTTCGCTTCGCTCGCAATGACGGAGTGTGTAGGGTGGTGCCCACCTTCACGAGCGGAATGCGTGATAGTGGGCACGCTTCCGCCGTCGCCCGTGGACAGGTCACAGCGAGTGGGTCGCTTTGCCCACCCTACGCCCCCGTCTGTCATTCCGGGGCGCGCGGAGCGCGAACCCGGAATCTCGAGGTTCTCCGATGTGCAATCGCACATCGTAGTTCGATGCTTCGCATCGCCCCGGAACGACATCGTCAGCCCCGCCCCACCGTGCACTCGATCTGGCCGTGCGGCTCGTCAGTCGGCAGGAACACCTGGTTGTTGTTGTCGAGCCCGAAGGCGGAGAGATTCATCGGGATGAAATGCATGTTCGGGCAGGCCATGCTGATCTCGGACATCTCGGGCACCGCCGCGAGCGCCGCCTCGCCCATGCGGTAGAGGCTGTCCTGCACGCTCCAGCTATAGGTGGTCGAGAACACCTCGAGCAGCACATCGAGGATCTTCGCATTCGTCGCCGGATAGCTCGCTGGCTTGCCCGACCATTTCCACGACGCCACCATGCTGGTCGCGCAGATGCGGTCATGCGTCTCAGAAAGCGTGGTGTAGCGGTCCTTGAGGTAATTCTCCCAGCCGGATTGAGTCGACTTCATGAAGGCGAAGCCGTCGATACCCGAGGCGAGCGTCATCGGTCCGCCACGCGTCGCCGTAAGTTCGACGGTCGGCTTGCCGTTGCCGTCGAGCACGAAGCTGTGCGGATGCGGCTTGCCGCCGAAGCTCAGCCTGTTCCACTTGGTCTCGTGCGAGGTGATTGATACCGATGACACCTGCGGATAGGTGTCGAAATATTTCTGCGCCAATACCTGGCAGAATTCTTCCGGGGAGAGCCCGGTATTCTCGCGGGCGACGACGTTGACGACGTTCTTGATGGTGTCGGTCGACACCGTGTTGGAATTGTCCGCATCGGTATAGGTGCGGGCGAAATCGCCTTCGAGCATCGCCTTGATGTTGAGCTGGCTGACCTCGTGCCTGTCACCATCACGATGAATGCGCATCACCCGGACGCGACCCTTGCCGTAGCGGTTCTTGATCAGCGGCACGTGAAAGCCTCCCGTTGAGCCGGTAAATTCAAACGGGCATTGCGCCCGATCTACACATAATGAGCAACGTTTATGCCACCGGGCAAGCTTCGGGCACGGCAACGTGAGTTGGTGTGACCTGCCACCGCTGCCACAATCTTCGCCATCCTTGCCGCGGCCTTCATCAGCGGCATCGGGTATACGTCGTCCCGCACATACGGGCCTCATCCTGAGGAGACCGCGTAGCGGTCGTCTCGAAGGATGGCCGCGGGCGAGATACGGGCCTCATGGTTCGAGACGCGCCTGACGGCGCTCCTCACCATGAGGGACCGGCAGTCGTAGGGTGGGCAAAGCGCAGCGTGCCCACCTTTCTTGCACCGCCCGTGGATGGTGGGCACGCGGAGCCTGTCATCGGGCGCGCGTTCGCGCGACCCGTTGGCTTTGCCCACCCTACAACTTAACTGCCGCGATACGTGGCATAGCTCCAGGGCGTGACCAGGAGCGGCACGTGGAGATGGCCTTCGGGCTCGCTCACCGCAAAACGCAGGGGGATGCGGTCGAGGAAGGGCGGATCGGAGAGCGGCACCTGGCGGCTCGCAAAATACTCGCCGACGCTGAACAGCAGCTCGTACTTTCCTGATGGCACCGGGCGGCCGCCGATCAATGGCTGATCCGTACGGCCGTCGGCGTTGGTCACGGCGCGCGTCACGACGCGGCTTAAGCCGAGATCGGACAATTCGATCAATTCGACAGCGATGCCGGCGGCCGGCTTGCCACTATGCGTGTCCAGCACATGCGTCGAGAGACGGCCGTGCACGGGAAGTCTGTCCTCCGCCGTCACGAGCTGATCGAGCCGCAGCGCGGCGATGCGGCAGATCTCCTCGACCGATCGCTGTATCTCGGCCGGCACATCGTTCGGCAATCGCCGCTCGAAGTCGCGCAGGATCGAATCCCTGGTGTGGCGGCGCACGCAAACGATATAGGGGAAGCCGAATTTCGAGCGATAGGCGTTGTTGACGCGCTCGAACGCATCATATTCGGCATCCGACAATCGGTCGAGGCCGGCGCTGTTCTGTTCGGCATCGGATTCCGCGGTGAGGCCCGCGGCGCGCTGGGTCTTGTCGGCGAGATCGGGATGCAACTTGATGAGCGCGAGCCGCAGTTCAGCCGGTGCGCGTTCGACCGCGGCCTTCATCGCCGCGAACAGCGCGTTGACGCCGGCGAACGGCCGCAGCAACGCCACCTGCTCGGCGATCCACGGGGAATGCTCGAAGATGTTGCCAAGCGCCGTGACGAATTCGTCGCGGCCAAGACTGTTGAGATCGGCTGTTGTGATCGACATCCTATCCGATGCTGAAGGCCTGTTCGGCGAGCTGCTTGTGGTTGGCGTGCCAATGCTCGGCGATCTGCAGCCGCGTCGGCACCCAGACGCGGTCGTGCTTCGTGACGTAGTCGAGGAAGCGCATCAGCGCCGCGGCGCGGCCGGGACGACCGACCAGGCGGCAATGCAGGCCGACCGACATCATCTTCGGCGAGGTCTCGCCCTCGGCATAGAGCACATCAAAACTGTCCTTCAGATAGCTGAAGAACTGATCGCCGCCGCCAAAGCCCTGCGGGTTGACGAAGCGCATGTCGTTGGCATCGAGCGTGTACGGGATCACCAGATGCGGCTCAACGCCCGCCGCCTTGATCCAGTACGGGAGATCGTCGGCATAGGCATCGCAGAGATACGAGAGGCCGCTCGCCTCCATCAACAGCCTGAGCGTATTGATCGAGGATCGCCCGGTGTACCAGCCGAGCGGCCGCGCGCCGGTCGCCTCGGTGTGCACGCGGATCGCTTCCGCGATCTCGGCGCGCTCCTCGTTCTCCGACATGTGCTTGTGTTCGACCCACTTGAGGCTGTGGCTTGCGATGTCCCAGCCCGCTTCTTTCATCGCGGCGACTATCTCAGGGTTGCGCTTCAGCGCCGTCGCGACGCCGAACACGGTGGTCGGCAATCTCCGCTCGCCGAACATCCGCCACAGCCGCCAGAAGCCGGCGCGCGAGCCGTATTCGAACATCGATTCGATATTGGCATGGCGCTCGCCCGGCCACGGCTGTGCGCCGAGCACATCAGACAGGAACGCCTCCGAGGCACTGTCGCCATGCAGGATGTTGTTCTCGCCGCCCTCCTCGAAATTCACCACGAACTGCACGGCGATGCGGGCATTGCCCGGCCATTTCGGATCGGGCGGGTTGCGGCCATAGCCGCGGAGATCGCGCGGATATGCTGCGTCAGCCACTACACTTCCTCGAAACGAATCTTCTGCGCGCCCTTCCAGAGCACGGTCTTGCCGAAGGTGACGAGGTTCTCGAGCCCCGACGTCAGCGTGATGAAGTGGTTGCCGGCAAGCTGGCCCATCTTGCTTGCGAAATGCACGCCGCCATAGGCGAGCAGGATTTCGGTCTCGCTGATGCCGCCGGGATAGAGGATGATCTGGCCGGGCGCCGGATAGCTGGTGTGGTTCTCGTAGGAGACGCCGAAGTCGAGATCGCCGAGCGGCATCCAGACCCCCTCGCCGCTCCAGCGGACATGGATCGCCTGGCTCTCGAACGGCATCGCCTTGCGAAACGCTGCAACCGTCTTCGGCGCCAGCGCCTCCTCAAAGCGCGCGTCGAATTTGAAGTCGCCGGCATGGACAATCAGTTTGCTCATTGATCTCTTCTCTTGGATCTCTGCTGTTGTGTAGCTGGGAACCGCCTCTCGCTACCGCATTGCAGCGCGGCATCGGAAGCAAGGACCATTCCAGAGGCAGCGTTGGCCTAGTTTCTCCGATCGTACGACCAGCCGAACAGGCCGCTGCGCTGCGTCTCAGGCTCGGGCGGCGGCGCCTCCTTGGCCTCGGCCTGCGGCGGCGGTGCAGGCGGCGCCGGCAGGTTCTCGCATTTCAAGGAGTAGACCAGTTCGCCTTTCGCAGTGCGGCCGATCGGAGCGCAATCGTCCGCCCGCGCGACCGCGCCTTTTGTCGCACCTTTGGTCTCCTTTGGCACCAGTTGGGTCTGCGCCACGGCCAGCGAGGAGACTGGCGCGGCGACCAACAGCAACACTGGTAAAAACTTCTTCATCGGCCTCACTCGTTGGGAATCCTTTGCCTTATTGAACCGGACCGGCACCGGTCACTCCATGATAGCGCGAACCGCCTGTAATACCTGCTGAATATTTAGCCGTGACCAAGAAATTTGCTCGCCGCTTCGTGATGGGCACAACCGTACTAACCGTCAGCGCACATCGCTATCTCCCTCTTTAGCGCTGAGGTGCGAGCCGCACAGGCCTCGCAGACGAAGCGTAATAAAGCCGGGAGAACCACATGAAGACATTCCTCACCATCCTTGGGTCAGTTTTGATTATTGCGTCATCCGTCCAGTTCGCTGCGGCAGCGCAGCAGCGGCATCACTACAAGAAGTCGGACCGAGTGGTGGTGCGCCAGCAGCCGCCGCCCTTCAATTCCTATGCAGCCTGGCCTGCTCCGTCCCCTGAGATGTACGACTACCCGCCGAGCGTCTTCACTGGTGGCTGGTCGGCACCCGCCGGCCGCTGAGCCGATCGAGGCTGAACGCAACAAAGGCCGGCCGCGGACATCGCGGTCGGCCTTTTCGTGTAACATGACCTCGCAACCTTCAGACGGGAGAGAATGATGACGACAGCGACATTGCGCGGCCATGTGGCGCTCGTGACCGGAGGTTCGCGCGGCATCGGCGCGGCGATCGTGCGCGCGCTGGCGGAGCAAGGCGCGGCTGTGGCGATCAATTATCGCGAGCGTGCGGGCGATGCGGATGCGCTGGCGAAGGAGATCTCGACCGCGGGCGGAAAGGCGATTGCGATCGGCGCGGACGTTTCGCAAGGCGCGGCGGTCGCGCAGCTCGTGCAGCGCGCTACCGCCGAACTCGGCCCGATCGACATCCTCGTCAACAATGCCGGCATCGCAATCGTCAGCGGCGTCGACGATCTCACCGAGGCCGATTTCGATTCCACCATCGCGGTGAACATGAAATCGGTGTTCCTGTGCACGCAGGCGGTGCTGCCGGGAATGCGCGCGAAGCAATGGGGCCGCATCGTCAACATCTCCTCGGGCGCAGCAAGAGGCGCCGGCGCGATCGGGCCGCACTACAATGCGTCGAAAGCCGGCGTCGAGGGATTGACGCGGGGCTATGCGGCACGCCTCGTCAAGGAAGGCATCACCGTCAACGCGGTCGCGCCTTCGCTGATCGAGACCGACATGATGAAGGGCCAGCCTAACCTGGTCGGCCGGATTCCGCTCGGTCGCTTCGGCACGACAGACGAAGTCGCGCAGGCCGTCATGCTGCTGATCGGCAACGCCTACATGACAGGCCAGACGGTCGCGATGAGCGGCGGCATGGCGTTCAACTAGCGCGCCGCGATCTGTAGGGTGGGCAAAGCGAAGCGTGCCCACCATCCCGAGCGGAGTGCTAGATGGTGGGCACGTCGCTGCGCTCCTTTGCCCACCCTACGAGGCTGCAGCGCTGCGAATTCGGTAGCTCAGCGATCGGCTCGCGCCGGGCGCGATCTGCATCAGGCCGGGCTTGCCTGTGAACTCGCCGTCAAAATCCACCGGGCTGGCAAAGCCGTGCCACGGCTCGATGCACAGGAACGGCGCGCCGCCGGGCTTTGACCAGATGCCGAGTTCGCGAAAGCCGTCCCACGAAATTTCGATCGACGGCCCGCGATCGGCGGCATAGCGCACCGAAGTGCTGGCGAGATGATCGAGGATCACAGCGTCATCGTCGAACAGCCGCTCCGACAATGCGAGTACCTTCCCTTTGACAGGAGATGGCTGCGCGTCCGGCCGCATCAGGCCGCCATCGAGCCGGCGGACCGGCGCGGGCTCATCATTCGAGAAGGTCAGCGTGTAGGCTTCTTTCGCAAGGCCCGGAAGCAGCGGCCAGTTGAAGGCGGGGTGTCCTCCGAGCGAGGCCGGCAGCGTCTCATTGCCGGGGGTGGCGATCTCGAACGTCACCTCCAGATCGGCGCCCCGTGCTTCATAGGTCACCTCCAGGCGGAAGGCGAAGGGATAGCGGGCGCGAGTCGCGTCGTTGTCCGCCAGCGCCAGCTTGCAGGACGCGGCCTCACGCGAGACCCATTCAAACCGCTGATCGCGCGCGAAGCCGTGTTGCGTCATCGGGTAGGTCTTTCCCTTGTGGCGCAGCTCATCGTTCTTCAGCCGACCGACGATCGGAAACAACAGCGGCGCATGCCGCGGCCATTCCGGCCCGGCCTGCCACAACAGCTCGAGCCCGTCTGCATTCTTCAGCGAACAGAGTTCGGCGCCGGCGGCCTTGATCGTCGCGGTGATACCGTCGCTGCGGATGATGTGGGTGTCTGTGCTCACGTCTGACCTCGCGGGGATAGCGCGCCAATCTCTGTATATTTTTTAAGCTGATGATGTCGAGACTTTCATCTTGCCGCGGCAATCGCGGTCATGTGAGCCTCCCGACCACCGAACTTGGAAAGCCGCTGTTCCCGGCGAATTGCGGCTGTTCCGATGCGAGAAAGACGGGTCATGTTCAAACGGCTGTTGTTTGCCTTCCTCCTTACCACCGCAAGCGTCGGCACCGCGATGGCGCAGGAATCGCCAAGGATGGGAGGCGTGATCAACACCGTGATCCAGCCGGAACCGCCCGGCCTGATGCTAGCGATGATCCAGAACGGCCCGACCCAGATGGTATCAGGCAATATCTTCGAGGGATTGTTGCGCTACAGCCCGAAACTGGAGCCGCTGCCCGGCCTCGCGGAAAGCTGGACAGTCAGCCCGGATGCCAAGGTCTACACCTTCAAGCTCAAGCCTGATGTGACCTGGCATGACGGCAAGCCGTTCACCTCGGCCGACGTGCTGTTCTCGATCGACATGCTGAAACAGACCCATGCGCGCGCCCGCAACAATTTGTTGCAGGTCGAAAAGGTCGAGGCGCCCGACGACCTCACCGTGGTGTTCACGCTCAAGGAACCGTTCGGTCCGTTCCTCGGCATTTTCGAGGTCGGCTCGATGCCGATGATCCCGAAGCATCTCTATGCGGGCACCGACTTCAAGACCAACCCCTATAACAATGCGCCTATTGGCACCGGTCCCTTCATGTTCAAGGAGTGGAAGAAGGGCTCCTACATCCGTCTGGTGAAGAACCCGAACTATCACGAGAAGGGCAAGCCTTATCTCGATGAGATCTATTGGCAAATCATTCCCGACGCCGCGGCGCGTTCGGTCGCCTACGAGACCGGAAAGATCGACGTGCTGCCCGGCGGCTCCGTGGAAAATTTCGACGTGCCGCGCCTGTCGAAGCTCAAGGACACCTGCGTGACCGGCGCCGGCTGGGAGTTCTTCAGCCCGCTGGCGTGGCTGTGGCTCAACAACCGCCAGGGCCCGACCGCGAACAAGAAGGTGCGTCAGGCGATCATGTACGCGATCGACCGCAACTTCGCCAAGGACGTGATCTGGAACGGGCTCGGCAAGGTCGCGACCGGCCCGTCGTCCTCGGCCGTCAAGTTCTATACCGACGACGTGCCGAAATATGACTTCAACCCGGCCAAGGGCAAGGCGCTGTTGAAGGAGGCCGGCTACAATGGCGAGAAGGTGCGCCTGCTGCCGCTCGCCTATGGCGAGACCTGGCAACGCTGGGGCGAAGCCGTGAAGCAGAACCTGGTCGACGTCGGCATGAACATCGAGATGATCGCGACCGACGTACCCGGCGGCAACCAGAAGATCAGCGATTGGGACTACGACATCGCCTTCACCTATCTCTATCAGTACGGCGATCCGGCGCTCGGCGTCGGCCGCAACTACGTCTCCAGCGCCATCGCCAAGGGCCAGATGTTCAACAATGTCGAGGGATATTCCAACCCCGAGATCGACAAGCTGTTCGCTGAAGGCGCGATCGCAACGCCCGACTCCAAGCGCAAGGAGATTTACGAGAAGGCGCAGAAGATCCTGGTCGAGGACGTGCCGGTTGCCTGGATGCTGGAATTGCAGTTTCCGACCATCACGCGCTGCAAGGTGAAAAACCTGATCACCACCGCGATCGGCGTCAATGACGGCTTTCGCGACGCCTGGATCGAGAAGTGAGCGTGAGCGTTAGAGCATGAACCGGAAACACGGAGACCGGCTTTCCCTTGTGCCGAAATACTGGCGTCCGGTCGTGATAGATCGAACGCCAGCGGCCCCTCACTCCAAATAACCGCCTCTCTCGCTCGGTCTATAAACAGCGCTCGACGCGCACGGCGACCGCCACGCCCTCAACAACCTGCCTCACCCCAAGATGCTGTCATCCCAACCTGAGGTGAGGGCAAGACGAAGATGGACGACGAGAGATCAGACGCTATTGATTCACGATGTTCCCGGTTGCGTTGAAGTCCTTCTTCTTGTCGTACCCGGAGTCGCGTAGATTTCGGAAATACATGTCGCGGTCTTGGCTGCTCATACCGCCCTGCCAGCCGACCGGACGCGGACCCGCAAATGCGTTCGAGTACATCGGACGGGCACCGTAAGCGCCTGAATAGTAGGGGCCACCGCCATAGTAGCCTGTCCCTGTGTAGTAAGGGCCGCCTCCCCATCCCCAGGCGGGTGAGGTGGCACCGACCGCCGCAGCCGTTCCGACTGCCGCAGCCGTTCCGACCGCCGCGGCGCCTGCCATACCGGCACCGTATGCGGCCCGCCGTGTTTGCCGACGCGCAACACCCGCAGCGCTCACGGGCGTCAACGGGCGACCGACCCGTGCCTGGGCGCTCTCGACCGACAGCGTCACGCCGCGCTGTTCAGACCAGTTGAATGAAAGCAGCGCCGCACAGGCGAAGGTCGAGATCGCAATGGCAACTTTTGTCACAGTGGTCTGCGTCATATTGCTTCCTCCATTTTTTCTGCCCCATTTTTGCGACGTCTTTTGGTGTTGGCACGCATTGCGCGGGTCAGAGAGATTGCCCGCACAGAGTTGAAGCAATGAAGGTTCAACCGGAAAAGGTTGTACTCGACGGGATGAACCGGCACATCGGCGTAAATCTCTGCATGTTGGTACGGCAACAGCAGACGACTTGCAGGACCGCCATCATATACTCCTGCGCTTCAGAAATCCGGCGAAAAAATTGACAGTGAGACTGTCATACTTCGAGCCTCGTTGAAGGTTGAGTGTAGTTGTTCGGATGCGCCAGTAACATCTGCTCCGGCTTCCGGATCACCTCCGTCCGCGGCTGGTAAGCGGGCGCAATATCCTACACCGCTTCGAAGAAGGCATAATTCTGCCAGCTGCGCATGCGCAAAAGAATCTTCCGCAACAACAATAGCTCAACGCAGCGCGCCGATTTTGTCGGCGTGCAAAACCGCAACGCTCATTGGAGTCAAGGGACGACCGACTCGCGCCTGGGCACTCTCGATCGACAGCGAGACGCCGCGTTGCTCAGACCAGCCGAAGCAGAGCAGCACCGCGCACGCGAAGGTCGAGGTTGCTCGCACGAATGTGATTAGATGCGAGGCTGGCTAACGCACCGCGCGACAGTCTTCGCAGGTGCTACGCATTGCTGCTTGATCTGGCGCAATGCCTATTTGACAGCCTGCCTCCAGAAACCGTTTGATCGAGGCGGGGAACCGTCGGGCGAAGTCTGTAGATCCGAATCCGGGACGTGAGCCACATATGAAGCGATCGAAAAGGTCCGCGAAGGCGCGTATATCCCGCCCCAAGCGGGCCCGCGCGCAGTTGAGCGGCGAAATGCCCTGCGCGACCGTGTTTCGTCTGGTGGGTTCCGCCTGCCTCCAAGATGTCAAGGCTCACCATCGCGGCGCCCGCAATGGCGATACCGTTGCAGTGCATCAGACGCGCGTGGCGCTGACCCGTTTTCGCGCGGCGATCGCTTTCTTCGGACCCATGGTGGAGGATCCCGAATGGACGCGCCTGAAGTCCGAGCTGAAATGGCTCAACGGATATCTTGGCGCCACGCGCGACCTTGATGTCGCGATCGGGAACGCTCCGCGCGAACGGCTGTTCAGGACAGCCCGGGCCGAGAGCCAGCGCCAGTTGAGACGGGCGCTGACGTCGGACCGCTATCGCCGGTGGTTCAAGGATATCGTCGATTGGGTCAACCATGGTCCCTGGTCTCATATGAGCGACCACCGCCTGGTGCGGCTCCGGGCATCGCCGGCCTGCGAGTACCACGCGCGCCGGCTCGCCGGCTGGCATGAAAAGCTCGTCAAGAGGAGCCGCGGCCTGCAAGGAATGGGCGGGCGCAAGCAGCACCGGGTCCGCCTGGCCAGCAAACGGCTGCGCTACGCGATCGAGTTCTCCGAAGACGTGCTGCCGAAGGACGATTTTGCGCGGTGGCGCGCGATCGTGAAGCAGCTACGCAAGGCACAGCAGATTCTCGGCGAACTGCACGACGCCGAGGCTGCGCGGGCGCTCGCGGCAGAGCTGCAACAACGCATCAAGACGAGCCGCGCGGGCCGCCAGCGGAAACCGCTCGAGCTGCTGGACAAGAAGGAAAAAGAGCGGCTGCTCCGGCGCGCTGCGGTCGCATACCGCAGGATTGCAGCCTAGGGCAGTTTCGGTTCTGATTGGATCAGAACCGAAACTCCAGATTCTTATTTTGACGCGTTTTCTTCACGCGAACCGGTGTCCACTTCGCTCGAAAACGCTCTAGCTATTGCGGTCAACCCCGTATTTGTCCGGGCAGGTTTGTTGATCGAGCGCATTTTCTTGCACCGCACGATTCGGCTAGTTTCCATTCAAGAAACTCGCATTTCTCCTGGTTGACAGCATGCCCGACGGTTCTTCGACGGCCCATCTCTATCGCCCGAAACTCATGACCACCCTGGGCGAAGGCTACAGTCCCGACAAGCTCCGCCAGGATGCCGTTGCCGGTCTCACCGTGGCCGTGGTTGCGCTGCCGCTCTCGATGGCGATCGCGGTGGCCTCCGGCGTGACGCCGGAACGGGGGCTTTTCACCGCCATCGTCGGCGGTTTCCTGGTCTCGGCGCTCGGCGGAAGCCGGTTTCAAATCGGCGGACCGGCAGGCGCCTTCATCGTGCTGGTGGCGGCGACCGTCGCCCAGCTCGGCGTGAACGGCCTGCTGCTGACCGTGCTGGTGTCCGGCGTCATGCTGACCCTTGTCGGCGCGACGGGTCTCGGCTCGCTGATCCGTTACATGCCGCATCCCGTGACCGTCGGCTTTACCTGCGGAATCGCCGCGACCATCTTTGCGAGCCAGATCACGGACCTGTTCGGCCTGACGCTTGCCGGTCCCGAGCCGGGGCCCCTGCTCGCCAAGCTGATCGTGCTTGGCCGTGCGCTTCCGACCCTGAACTGGGCCGCACTCGGCATTGGCGCAGGCACGGCCGCGATAATCTTCGTGCTCCGGCAGTGGCGGCCGACCTGGCCGGGAATGCTGATCGCCATTGCGATCGCCTCGGTCTTGGCGCTGGTGCTGCAACTGCCGGTCGAGACCATCGGCACCCGTTTCGGTGAAATCCCCCACAGCCTGCCGGCGCCGCAGGTGCCGGAGTTCTCATACGACCTCCTGCTGAAGGTCTTGCCTGCGGCGCTCTCGTTCACGCTGCTCGGCGGCGTCGAGAGCCTGCTGTCGGCAAAGGTCGCCGACAGCATGACCGGCCGCAAGCACCGTTCCAACATGGAGCTGGTCGCACAGGGCATTGCCAACATCGCCTCCGCCTTGTTCGGCGGCATCAGCGTCACCGGCACCATCGCGCGCACGGCGACCAATATCCGCGCCGGCGGCCGCAGCCCGCTCTCCGGCATGCTGCATTCCGTCTATCTCCTGCTGTTCATGCTCGTTGCCGCCCCCTTGGCGCGCTACATCCCGCTCGCGGCTCTCGCCGGTGTCCTGGTCGTGGTCTGCTGGTACATGGCGGAGAAGGAGGAGTTCGTCCGGCTGGTGAAGGACTGGCGGAGCGGCGTGGTGCTGGTGCCGACCTTCGCACTGACGATCTTCAAGGATCTCACCTTCGGCATCGTCACAGGATGCATCCTCGCGGTGCTGTTCGCCAAGCTCGGCAATCCGCAGAAGCCGGAGGACGCCTAGGGCTGCGATTTTTGATTGGCCGTCATTGCGAGCGAAGCGAAGCAATCCATCTCTCCGCTGGCTGCGGCATGGATTGCTTCGTCGCTTCGCTCCTCGCAATGACGGCCAATGAGAACCGAAGCTTTAGATTCTCGTCTTGACGTGTTTTCTTAACGCGACCCGGTATCCACTTCGCTCGAAAACGCTTTATGCAGGCCAAGCGACTTGTAGGGTGGGCAAAGCCAACGGGGCGCGCGTTCGCGCGACCCGTTGGCTTTGCCCGCCCTACAGACTGGAGCTTTCCCAAAAAGGTGATCGCCAGAGCTTCGCATTGACGGGAGGCCCGCCTATATCAGCCCCTGCTTGTATTATGCCTGTCATTCAAAGCCGGGGAATCCAGTATGGCTAGCCCATCCATTCTCGAACCGACGGCCGCGCAAGGCAGCGCGCTGATCGCGGGCGTCGGCGCGTCCCAGGGGGTGGGTGCGGCGATCGCTCGCCGGTTCGCCGCAGGCGGATACCCGGTCGCAATCGCGGGCCGCAATGCCGAGAAGCTCGCGGCGACCGCCGCGGAACTCGCGGCCGCCGGCGCCAAGATCGCCCATGTCGTCGGTGATGTCTCCAAGCCCGCCGATGTCGCGCGCTTCGTCGCGGCGGCGCAAAAGCTCGCGCCGCTTGCGATGGCGGTGCACAATGCCGGCTCGAACCGGTGGGCGCCCTTCCTGAAGGTGAGCGAGGAACAGTTCGAGTCACATTGGCGCGAGCATGCGCTCGGCGGTTTTCACCTGGCGCAGGCGGCAATCCCAGCGCTGCTGTCGCGTGGCGGCGGCACGCTGGTGTTCACGGGAGCGAGCGGCTCGCTGCGCGGCAAGGCCCATTTCGCGCCCTTTGCCGCCGCCAAGGCCGCGCTACGCGCGATGGCGCAGAGCATTGCGCGGGAATTCGGACCTCAGGGCATCCATGTCGGCCATGTCGTGATCGATGGCGGCATCGAGGGCGATCGGCTCCTGACTTTTCTCCCACAATTGAAAGAGGAGCGCGGTCCGGACGGCCTGCTCAACATCGCCGCCATCGCCGAGGCCTATTGGGTGCTCCACCATCAGCACCGCAGCGCCTGGACCCACGAGCTTGACCTCCGTCCCTGGGCGGAGTCGTTTTAGCAAATTGTAGGGCGGGCAAAGCGCCGTAGTTCGGGTGAAGCGCCAGCGTAACCCGGGGCCGGCCGACAACGCATGCAGACGCCCCGGGTTACGCTGGCGCTTCACCCGGGCTACGCGCACAAAACGTCTACGTCATGCTGCCCGGCATGAAGCAGCGGATCGTGATTCCCGTGGTGCCCTTCATCGGCCAGACCATGGTCCGGCCGGCGCGGTTCGGCTCGGTGATCACGGCTTCATCGGGCACCATGATCCATTGTCCCTCCAGACGGACCCGGTAGTGCCCGTCCTTCGATTCCCAATCCGGATCGGCCACCGCGACGCCGTCGGCATCCGAGCAGCAAGGCCCGAGCCTGCTCTTCAGGCTGTCGAACCAGGGTTTGAGTGGCGAGTTGGAATAGCGTCCATCATCGCGGGCCATCAGGGTTCCCGTTGGGACGACGAGGAGAATTGTCAGGACCGAAGTCCAAACCAAATTTGTGCGAGCCATGTCCGTGCCGTGACGCCAGACCCCAACTCTGACAAACCGGGAACCCCGGATGAAGTTCCATGCATGGACCCGATTGGGACACGCCGTCCACAGGATCGGATAGAGCTGGATGATTATTCTTCGAAACGTCATCCCGCTCCATCTTTTTGTTCGAGCATGATCTTTTTCGGAAAACCGGTACCCACTTTTCCGGATCATGCTCTGGTCAGCGCCGGACCGCACACCCTTCGAGGAACAGGGTCGCGCAGGCCTCAGCGCGGCGCTCGAGTTCGACACGATCGGGCGGCGCCTGACGACCGAACAATACGGCACGCTGCGGCGCGAAGACGATCATGCCAAGCAGCATGCCGGCCGCCGTTTCCGGATCAATCTCCCGAAGCGCGATCAGGCCGCGCTCGTGTTGCGTCCGCAACCAATTTGCCAGCGTGGTCACCGTTCGCCGCATCGCACTCTTGTAGAAGGTCTCCGCGATATCGGGGAATTTATCGCTGTCGGCGAGGACCAGGCGCTGCAGCGCAATCACCTCGCCATCCAGGATAAGTTCGGCGCAGGCAAGACAAGCCTCGCGTAGCGCACCTCTGATGTTGCTGCCGTCGCAGGCGCGGAGCCGTACGCCCGAAATGAACCGGTCCATCCGGTCCGCGACCATCCCCTCGAACAGGGCCTCTTTGCCGGAAACCAGCCGGTAGAGCGTCTTCGTCGAGACGCCGGCGCGGCGCGCCACGTCATCCATGCTGGTCGCCGCGAAGCCGCTGGCGGCAAATTCGCGCCGCGCGGCCTCGTAGATCACCGTCCGCGTCTCATCATCGGAGCGCAGCGGCGGCCTGCCCCGGCTGCGGCGCTCGGGTGCCGCACCGCCTTTGTCCGCTCTGCCCTGCTTTGTCGTGACCGTCATGCCACTGAGCCATGCTTTAATATGACGCCTGTCATTCCATTGACAGACACAATATGGCGCCTATTTTGGAAAACATCAAGTTTCCTAATTAGCCCGCGCCATCCGATGGAAATTATCCAGTTCTGGCAAGGGGATAGAAAGTCAGGAGGGCCGTCATGAACCAGCATTCCGCGTCCTTGGAGATCGAGCGCCCGCTATCCGCCGCCGAAGTGCAGCGGTTCGCGCCGGCGCCGGAGGCGGTCGTCCCCGCCCCCGTTGCCTCGGCATCGATCAAGGGCAAGCTACGGCGGATCGCTCTTACCGGCCTTGCCATCGCCGCGCTGTCCGGCGCGGCCTGGTATGGCTGGGACTACTGGACCGTCGGTCGCTTCCTCGTCTCCACCGACGACGCTTATGTCAAAGCCGACAACACCACGATCGCGCCGAAGGTCTCGGGCTATCTCAGCGCGGTGCTGGTCGGCGACAATGAGCGTGTGAAGGCCGGCCAGGTGCTGGCGCGGATCGACGAGCGCGATTTCAAGGTGGCGCTGAATCAGGCCAAGGCCGATGTCGAGGCCGCGCGGGCCGCCGTCGCCAGCAAGCATGCGCAACTCGATGTCCAGCAGGCGGTGATCGAGGCCGCGAAGGCGACGCTCGACGTCGACACCGCGACGCAGACCTTCGCCGCGCAGGAGAACAAGCGCTACACCGACCTCGCCACCACAGGCTATGGCAGCGTGCAGAACGCGCAACAGGCGCAATCGCGCCACGCCAGCGCGCAAGCCGCGGTTCAGCGCGACATCGCCAACCTCGCTTCCGCGCGAAAGCAAGTCGAACTGCTGAAGGCGGAGATCACGCAAGCGGTGGCGGCGACCGCGCGCGCCGAGGCGATCGAACAGCAGGCCGAGCTGAACCTTGGCTACACCACGATCACAGCGCCGATCGACGGCGTGGTCGGCAACCGCACGCTGCGCGTCGGCCAGTTCGTGCAGGCCGGCACGCAACTGATGTCGCTGGTGCCGGCGACCGGCGCCTATGTGGTGGCGAACTTCAAGGAGACCCAGCTCACCGACGTCCGCAAGGGACAGAAGGCGGACATCTCCGTCGACATGTTCCCGGGCCAGCTCGTGCACGGCCACGTCGATTCACTCGCGCCCGCCAGCGGCCAGGAGTTCGCGCTGCTGCCGCCTGACAACGCCACCGGCAATTTCACCAAGGTGGTGCAGCGCATCCCCGTGAAGATCGTGCTCGACTCCACGCCCGTCGAATTGCGTCCGGGCATGTCGGTGATCCCGACGATCGACACGCAGTCGCATGGCGACGCCATCCAGCAGCCGGTCGCAACGCCGAAGCCCGCTAGTTCGATTGCCCAGAGGTGATGCCATGTCGGACCTCACACTATCGGCCACAGCACCCCTGCCGCGTGCGGCCATCAATCCGGACCGGGCCAGCGCCACGGTATGGATCTCCGTGCTCGCCGCCATGATCGGCGCCTTCATGGCGATCCTCAACATCCAGATCACCAACGCCTCGCTGCTCAACATCGAGGGCGGCATCGGCACCGGCGTCGACAACGGCTCCTGGATCTCGACGTCGTACCTGATCGGCGAGATCGTGGTGATCCCGCTGACCGACTATCTCAGCCGCGTGTTCTCGTTCCGCAACATCATGATCGTTCACGCTACGCTGTTCGCGGCGTTCTCGGTGGCTTGTGCCTTCACTCATGACCTGCCGTCGATGATCGCGATGCGGGCGTTGCAGGGCTTTTTCGGCGGCGTCCTGATCCCGATGGCGTTCACGCTGGTGTTTACCAAGCTGCCCAAGGCGCAGCAGCCGATTGGCCTTGCGATGTTTTCGATCGCCGTGACCTTTGCGCCGGCGATCGGACCGACCATCGGCGGCTATCTCACCGAGAACTATGGTTGGCAGACCATCTTTTTCGTCAACGTGGTGCCGACCGCGGTCATGGTGACCATGCTCTATTTCACGCTGGAGCGGCAGCCGATGCAGTTCGGCCTGCTGCACGAGGGCGACTGGTTCGGGATCGCGACCATGGCGATCGGCCTCTCCGCGCTGCAGACGGTGCTGGAGGAAGGCAACAAGGACGACTGGTTCGGCTCGCCCTTCATCGTGAAGCTTGCGATTGTCGCCGCGGTGAGCCTGACGCTGTTCGTGATCATCGAACTCGTGGTGGAGAAGCCGCTGATCCGGCTGCGGCTGCTCGCGCAGCGCAGCTTCGGCTTCGGCACGATCTCAGCGGTGTTCGTCGGCTTTGCGCTGTTCGGCTCGGTCTATCTGCTGCCGGCCTATCTCGGCCAGGTGCAGCTCTACAACGCCGAGCAGATCGGCCAGGTGCTGGCGTGGACCGGACTGCCCCAGCTCATCCTGATCCCGCTGGTGCCGAAACTGATGCAGCGCTTCGATGCCCGCTACATTGCCGCCGTCGGGATGGCGCTGTTCGCGGCAAGCTGCTTCATGAACACGCAGATGTCGCTCAACTATGCCGGCGACCAGCTCTTCGTTCCCAATATCATCCGCGCCATCGGCCAGGCCCTGATGCTGGCGCCGCTCAGCGCCGTGAGCCTCGGCAGCGTCGCGCCGCAGGACGCGGCGGCGGCCTCCGGCATTTCCAACATGATGCGCAATCTCGGCGGCGCGATCGGCACTGCGCTGCTTGCGACCATCGCCACCAAGCGCGAGCAGTTCCACTCCAACATCATCGGCCAGTCGGTCGACCTCGCACGCGAGGAGGTGCGCCAGCGCATCGCCGAGATGACGAACTACTTCATGGCCCACGGCATGAGCGATCCGGCAGCCGCGCGACACCAGGCGATCATCGCGCTCGGCAACGCCGTCAAACGCCAGGCGCTGGTGATGGGATATAGCGATACATTCGCCGTGCTGGGCTTCGTGCTCGTGCTCGCGGGCATCGCGATCCTCCTGACCGGCAAGCCGAAGGGCGGCGCCGCAACAGGTGGCGCGCATTGAAAGATTGCTGTGCCGCCTCTCCCGCTTGCGGGAGAGGTGAACTCCCGTGCGGTCAGTATGCCGTTCGATTGTCGGGGCGGCGCCGCCGCTCGATCAGCGCCCGTGCGGCGCGCTCCGCGGCGCGGGCCGAGCCGAAATGGCCGCCCTCGAGACTGTCGAAGGCGCGCTCGGAGGAGAAGAACCTGAAGCCACGCTCGTCACTCACGACGATGCCGGCGGTCCGGTTGGAAACTTCGATGACATAGGCTTTGGACATGCGTGCTCATTCGCCGCTGCTGCGGCGCTCCCGTCTGATGCATGGTTGAGGTCGGTAATTAGGCGGGAATCAGCAACAGGCTCCGGTCGCCGCCGAGACGCAGCGACGGGTCATGCGCTTGCGCATATCGCCCACCACTTTCCTGTCTCTTGCTCTCATGCGGCAACCCCGAGCAGCACAACCTGCTACATCGAATATCCGGCGAAAGCCCGTGTTGGTCAATGAAATGGCTGTCCAAATTTGCGGCCGTGACGCCGCTGCTCTTCCATGCGCAGGACCGGAAACGAGCAGAACGGTCTCGTCGGCAGACCGGATCGCAACGTCATCGGTCCCCGCCAGGAGAGCAAGAGCGGAAACCAAGCGTTTCGGCGCATGGCCTTGCCAGCCACTGGCCAGTCACTATGTCGCAGTGAAGCCAACTGCCTGCCCGTCCGGGCCGGCCCTCCCCTTTTCTAAAGATTGGAAGCTCGCGGCGCGCTGCGCCAGGCCGTGCCAAACCGGAATATGACAATGACCACATCGCTGGAATTTGGGCTCGATACCTTTGGCGACGTCACCCGTGATGCCGCCGGCGCACCGCTGTCGCATGCGCAGGTGATCCGCAATGTCATTGACGAGGCGGTCCTGGCCGACGAGCTCGGGATCGATTTCATCGGCCTTGGCGAGCACCATCGCGCTGATTTCGCGATCTCCGCGCCCGAAGTGGTGCTGGCGGCGATCGCGGCGCGCACCAGGCGAATCCGGCTCGGCTCCGCCGTGACGGTGCTGAGCTCGGATGATCCGATCCGCGTCTTCCAGCGCTTCGCGACCGTCGATGCGGCCTCGAACGGCCGCGCCGAGGTGATCCTTGGCCGCGGCTCGTTCACCGAGTCCTTTCCCCTGTTCGGCTTCGATCTCAACCAGTACGAGGCACTGTTCGAGGAGAAGCTCGACCTGTTCGTCGAATTGTTGAAGCAGGAGCCGGTGACCTGGCAGGGCAAGCTGCGCGCCCCGCTGAACAACCAGCTCGTGTTTCCACCGATCGAGCATGGCCGGCTGAAAACCTGGATCGGCGTCGGCGGCAGCCCGGAGTCCGTTGTGCGCGCCGCGCGTTACGACCTGCCGCTGATGCTCGCGATCATCGGCGGCGATCCCAAGCGGTTCGCGCCCTATGTCGAACTCTACCACCGCGCCTTCAAGCAGCTCGGCCGCCCGGTCAAGCCGATCGGGGTGCATTCGCCGGGCTATGTCGCCGACAGCGATGAGCAGGCGCGCGAGGAGCTGTTCGCCGACTACAAGGCCATGCGCGACCGCATCGGCAGGGAACGCGGCTGGCCGCCGATGGGCCGCGACGAGTTCGTGCGCGAGGCCGACCACGGATCGCTTTATGTCGGTTCGCCGGAGACGGTCGCACGCAAGATCGCCGCCACCGTCAAGGCGCTCGGCATCGCGCGCTTCCAGCTCAAATACTCGGCCGGCCCGTTGCCGCACGAAAGGCTGATGCGCAGCATCGAGCTCTACGGTCGCAAGGTGGTGCCGCTGGTCCGCGATATGGTGGCTTAAAGCGGGATGATTATTCTTCGAATCATCATCCCGCTCTATCTTTTTGTTTGAGCATGATCTTCTCGGAAAACCGGTATCCACTTTTCCGGATCATGCTCTAGGGATTAAGACTTGGCATAAGGCTGCCGCCGCGGGCCGATCGGACGCCGTAGCCGCGACGACAGCGATGGCGAGCCCGTGCCCGCGTCCGTGGGTTCGGGACGCGACGCACGCAATGAGCGGACCTGCGGTTTTGCTTCCGGCTCCCTGCGTGCCGCGCAATTGCTGAGCGCAGCCGCGACTTCCGAAGTGACAAGCGGCCAATGCACGACGTCGCTGATGCCGGCGGCCACCAAAGTGTCGGCGCCGATCTCCTCGGTCGATCTCGCCGCCAGCACGATCGGAAGATGTGGCGCCGCCGCATGCAGCGCCGCCGCCGCTTCCAGCGACGCCGCCGCCGATCCGAAATAGCCGACGATCGCCGCATCGAACCGGTCGGGCTTGGCGCTGCATGCGGCGCACGCCGCGGCAGCCGTGCCGAATCCAACCGGCTCGTAGCCGATCGCCGCCAGCGTTTCCTCGTCCCGCAGCAATCGCGCCTGATCGCTGGTGACCATCATCACGGTCTCGCCTTTTCCCACCGGTAGCATCGCCGGCTTGATGTCCGAGATCGGCGCGGCCATCGCCACGCAAGGCAGCCAGACCTCGAAGCGGCTGCCCTTGCCGGGAACGCTCTGCACGTTCATGGCCCCGCCATGCTCATGTACGATCTCGCGCACCGTCGCCAGCCCTAATCCGTTTCCCGAGGAACGGGTGGTGAAGAACGGCTCGAAGATCCGCGCCAGTGTCGCATCGTCCATGCCGCGGCCGGTATCCGTGACCACGATACAGACATAGCGGCCCGGCTGAAGCGTGTCGTGACTGAGCGAACGAAGCTCGGTGATTTCGCGGATATCCATCGCTATTTCGACACGGCCGTGATCGCCGATCGCCTGCGCGGCGTTGTTGCAGAGATTGAGGATCACCTGCTGCAACTGCGCAGGCTCGCCGGACACAATGGCGGTCGCCAGCGGCTCGCGGATCGCGAGATCGACGTTGCCGGGCAGCGAGACATTCAGCAGCGAAACCGCTTCCGTCACAAGGCTATGCGCGCTGAGCGGCCTGCGCCGCGCGTCGCGGTGCCGTCCGAACAGCAGGATCTGCTCGACCAGGTCGCGCGCCCGCTCTGCCCCGCGGCGGATCGCACGGAGATTCTGCGCGAAGCGGTTGTTCTGGCCGAGCTGTTCCTCGATCACTTCGGAATGGCCGAGGATCCCGCCCAGGATGTTGTTGAAGTTATGGGCGATGCCGCTGGTGAACGTACCGATCCGCTCCATGCGGCGGGCCTGCTGTAGGCGCTCCTCGAGGCGCCATCGTTCCCGTTCCATCGCGTGCCGCCCAACGGCGTACATGATGATATCGAGCGCCATGCGCAAAAGACTGAGTTCGACGGTATCCGTGACCCGGCAGGGGCGACCGATCGTATCGAACCCCAGCGCAACGCTGGTGCCCTCCTGGTCGACGCCCGTCACGCAGGCCCATGCACCGAGGCCAACATCCATCAACGCCCTTCTGTCTGCGCCGACCGGCAACGCATTGACGTTTGGGATGTGGACCACGCCATCCACGGTGGGCGCGAACCGAGCCGCAAGTGCCGGCGCGCCTTCCGGCCAGCCGGGTGGAAAGTCCCTGCCCGCCCTCGACCAGCCGTACAGCCGGGGGGTCGCCCCGGACCACACCACATAGGTACGGTCGCAGCCGGTGCACAACATCAAGTCGGCGAGTGCCCGTTCGATCTCGCCATCCAGGTTCTCCGGCAGCACGTCGATGAAGCGCATCGAAATGCCCGCGATCACGTGCTCAAACGTGGCGCGGCGTTCAAGCGCCCTGGCATGCGAACGCACGCGAAGGCCGAGGTGCACCAGGAACGCGACAAGGACCAGCGATGTCACGTAGAGCAGCCAGCGAAACTCCCGCGCCGTGGTTCTCGACTCGTTTTGCCGCACAAGGAGCAGGTTGCGGAGCTGATCCTGCTCGAACCTCGGCTGGATCGCCCGCATCTCCTTCAGCACGCCATCGACCGCGGGCAGCAGGCCCTGGAGCAGCCGTCCATGCGCCAGCAATGGGCCGATGACATCGCCGTCGAACGGGCGTGCCTGATCAGCGAGGCTGTCCAGTCGATCCTTGACCTCGCGCACCGCGCTGTCCGACGTGTCGAGGGTGAGCTGCAGCATCGCCGCCGCGGCGGCGCTGATCGAAGGCCCGAGATCGGCCGCCGTCGCGTGAAGGCTGAAGCGTTCGAAGAACGTCAGCGAATTGTGCAGGAGCGCATTGTCGCTCTTGAATCGTTCGACGAGTTCCTCCTGCCGCGCAAGCGACGCCTCGAGGAGGCCCACCGCCTCGCTCGTATCGGCATCGATCGCCGCTGACTGTCGCAAACGGTCGAGCGATTTGTGCAGCGCATTGATCTCACGGACCAGCGGATCGTAATTGCGCAAGGTGCCGGCACGTGCGGTGAAGACGTCGCGATAGAGCGAGCTGTCCAGCGCCGCAAAACGATCAAGCTCGGCGAGCGCGCGATCGAACTGCTCGGCCTCCGGATTGATCGCGCGCAGCGACAGCCAGGTCAGCAGCAGGACGAGCGCGAATACGATCGCCAGGGCGCGAAGCGGCGTCACGGCGGCGTTCCCTTGACGGGTATGCCACGATAGTTTCCGGTCAGCGTCTGCAGGAACGCGACGAGCGCGGTTACCTGGTCATCCGTCAAGCTGCGGTCGAGCTGCGCTGCCGCCATCTTGCGCACCGCCTCCTCGAGCGTGGCCGCGCTGCCGTCATGAAAATAGGGCGCCGTCGTCGCCACATTGCGCAGGCTCGGCACGCGGACGACATCGGGCTTCGCGTGGACCAGCGGACGGAATATGCCCTGGCGCTGGAACAGATTGCCGCCGACATTGACTCCCTGGTGGCAGGAGATGCAGCCAAACGACTTGAATATCTCGTAACCGCCGAGCTCCGCGGCCGACAATGCGGACGTATCTCCGGCAAGCCAGCGATCAAAACGGCTTCCCGGCGTAATCAGCGATTTCTCAAAGGTCGCCAATGCGTCGAGGACGCACGCGCGGTCCGGCGCGCGGCCATAGGCGGCGCGAAATTGCCGTACGATGTTGGGATCGGCATTCAGCCTGGCGACGACGTCCTCCAGGCTGGTGGCCATATTGGCCGGATTCTCCAGGGACGATTCGGCCTGCGACTCGAGCGTGCGGTAATTGCCTTCCCAGTTCAGGCGGAAGCTGAGCGCCGCGTTGAAGATCGTCAATGTATCAAATGGAGCATTTGAACCGTCATGTCTCACCCTCGCGGAATCGCGGCTGGCGCCATTGGTATTGATGTCATGGCAAGAGGAGCACGCCAGCTTCCCGTCTTTCGACAGACGGGTGTCCGCAAACAACCGCTCTCCGAGGGCAAGCTTGAGCGGATCGGTCGCGGTAGGCTCTGGAATGGGCGTGATCGGTTCCTGATCGGCGATGGGAATTGGGCGCGAGGCGGGAGCGGTCGGAATGGTTTGCGTAGCTGCACCGGTGGCGATCAGCAGGAGCGCTGCGCAAGCCCATGGCGGCCAGCGGCGCGCGCGCAGCATTTCCGGCATGGCGGACGCCTGCGCAGCCGCAAGATTCGCTCGGCTTCGCCGATATCCGGCCAGCGACCACAACCGCATCATTGCCGACGATTCCCGCGGCTTTCCAGATATGCGATGTTGCTATTCTCGGCGTCGCCGCGGCTCTCGAGGCTTCGCAACTCGATGACGGCAGGCGGATGGTGGCCGCGCAGCTCGTCGGGCTCCAGCACGTAAGGATACATACCTTGCGCATAGGCGGCGCAGCCCTCCAACACCTGGGCAACCGTCCAGGACATCACCGAGAGAATGACGCTGTGGAATGCAACGTCGCTGCAGACGGCGAACGTCCCGACGACTTTCAGCATCAGCCTTGAGGGCCACCACAAGGCATCAGTCGCGGACGGCCTCTCGCTGGCGGGACCTGCGTGCGTCGTCACCGCGCGCATCGGATACCGGCGGACGGCGCTCGTGCGCCGGTCGGCCCGCCATCGGCTGGCGGGCAGTCTCTTCCTGTCCAATTTCATTGACATCTCCCGAGGATTTTTCACCCTCGAGAGATTGCCGCTTGCATGTTGCGACAGCATTCCAGCCCCGGAATTAAGGGCTACCATTGTAATGGAACCCGCTGCGCCTGCGGCCCTGACTGTGAGACGCGTCGAAGCAGGACTTGCGACCATCCGCCGCACGGCGCAATTGGCCATCGTCAGAGCCGCTCGACCGACAGCGCGAACACATAGCCGACGCCGCGCTCGGTCAGGATGACCTTCGGTGTGCTCGGATCGCCTTCCAGCTTTCGGCGCAGACGCAACACCTGCACGTCGATGCTGCGGTCGAAGACATCCTCATGCACGCGGGTGGCCTGCAAAAGCTGCTCGCGCGAGAGCGGCCGTTGCGGCGCGTCTAGGAAGGCAACCAGCAGCGCGTATTCGCCCTTCGTCAGCGCGACCTGCGTGCCGCTCGGATCGGAAAGACGCCGGCTGCGCCGATCGAGTTGCCAGCCGCCGAATCGATAACGGCCTTTCTCCGGATCGCGCGGCGCGGTCTGTCCGGTTTCGCGCCGGCGCAGCACCGCGCGGATCCGCGCCAAGAGCTCCCTCAGGCCAAATGGCTTCGTGATGTAATCGTCGGCGCCGAGCTCCAGGCCGACCACGCGATCGATCTCGTCGCGGCGATGGCCGGTAGTGATGATCACGGGCACGTCGGAGTGTGAACGGATTTCGCGCAACAGATCGAGACCGTCTTCCTGGCCAAGCCGCAGGTCGAGGATGACGAGATTAGGTTCGCGCGTAACCAAGAGGCCAGTGACCTCGTCCCGCCCCGACGCGGACAGCGCACGAATGTCGTGCTCCTCGAGATAGTTCATCACGAGGTGTCGCATGGTGCGATCGTCCTCAACCACGAGGCAGGTCGGCTGGCCGCGCTCCGCACTCGGGTTCTGATCGGACCGCACGTTCGGATCGGATCCGTTTCCGCCGGCTCCGTTTGCTTCACTACGTTCGGGCCGACCATTACGGTTAGCCGCGGCAATTGCGGCATTCAAATTCATTTGCGTCACTCCCGACGCCCCCTGGCCGCGGGGTATAGAGCACAGTATTGCACGCTACAGCACACATTTCAGCGAGCGCATCCGGCATCAAATATCGTTGAACGCGTCGGTGCCGACGCGGTCCTTCACGATGTTGTGGCCGCATTGAACCGGAGCATGATTCGGCGACACTCAGCGCATCGACGCTCTTCGGGCCGTTCTATCTTACAGTCTTAGAATCGTTCAAATCGGCCAAGCCCCATGGTGTGGTTCGCTCCGATTGAGCGAAGCATGTTTCTCTGAAGCCCAGCTTTCCGCTGTCCCACAACTCGAACGGTCCGCGGGCGATTGCGTCGTTCGTCGACGAGCGTTTTAGCCAAAATGCTTCCGCACGAAATCACCGCTCGAATTTTCCAATGACCGTATAATTGACTGTTGCGGCCCGGGCACCCGTCAGGTCTTCATGAAAACCTCGCCGGCAATCGAGCATTCGTGAGCGCCACCCTGGCTTGCCGTTTGAATCCGCTTCCTCCTCTCCCTACATGAACGTTTCGGCTCTCTCCAAGAGTAAGCCCCGGTGCCTTGTTTTCGAGGCTTCGGGAGGCTCGGCCGCGCCGTGAAAATGTCGTGAGCACCTTCGGATCCTCGATTGATCGGTGGTGGCGCACGTGATTGCAGCGACCATCGAGCAGGCGACCTCGCGGGCATCGGCGCTCGCCGAGGCTTCTCTAGGAACGTGGTGATCGCGGTGCACCGTGCGCTTCCGCCTTTGCACCTCTCAGCAGCCGGCCTCCACTGCCATAGTGCGACCTCGGCGCTTCGACCGCATGTGACAGGCTTAGGGGACATTGGGTTTGACGGGGATGCTGAGACGTGTCGGCAGCGCAAACGGTGCGATCAATACCAAAACCGGCAGCGACGTCGACGCCCTGATCGGTACATACAGCGGCAGGCTGATGCCCCGCGATCACCTGCAGACCTTCCAGAACTTCGGCACCACCTTCGACACCCGGATCATTCGCGCCGGCGCACCGGTGCGGTCGTTGATCCATGCCCGTACGACGCTGCCGGAATTCCCCATCATCTCGGGCGGCGTGACCTACGACATCTACGACTATGTCGCGCGCAACCGCATCGCCGGCCTGCTGGTGATGCAGAACGATGAGGTGCTGCTCGAGCATTACGATCTCGGCATCGGTGCAGGCACCAAATGGCTGTCGATGTCGGTCGCGAAATCCGTCAGCACCACGCTGGTCGGCGCCGCGATCCAGGACGGCTACATCGCCGGCGTCGAAGATCCCGTCACCAAATATCTGTCGGAACTCGCCGGCAGCGCCTATGAGGGCGTGACGATCAGGATGCTGATGCAGATGACTTCGGGCCTGCGCTGGGACGACACCCAGACCAATCCAGCCTCCGAGCGGCGTCACATGCTCGAGCTGCAGATCGCCCAGCAACCCGGCGCGATCATGCGCTATATGGCGGAGCGCCCGCGCGTCGCCGCGCCCGGCACGGTCTGGACCTACAGCACCGGGGACACCCATGTGGTCGGCGCGTTGGTGCGTGCCGCCACCGGCAGGTGGCTCAGCGACTATCTCTCCGAAAAGATCTGGTCGAAACTCGGCATGGAAGCCGACGGCGCATGGTGGCTGGAATCGAGGGATGGCCTCGAAATCGCCGGCAGCGGCCTGTTCGCGACCATGCGCGACTATGCGCGCTTCGGCCGCTTCATCCTCGATGACGGCGTCATCGACGGCGTGCGCGTGCTGCCGGAAGGCTGGGTGCGCGAAGCCGGTGCATCACGGCAGATCGGCGGCCAGCGCGTCGACTACGGATACATGTGGTGGCCGACGCCGGCGATCGATGGCTCGCTTGCGGACGGCGCGTTCAGTGCGCGCGGCATCTTCGGCCAGTTCATTTACATCAATCCGAAGCACCGCATCATCTGCGTGGTGCTGAGCGCGCGGCCCAAACCGACCGGTTCCGCCACCGTGCTCGACAATGATTTCTGGAATGCGATGGTCCAGGCCCTGCGCTAGCAGCCTGATGGGTTGATTGGATCAGAACCGGGCTCCAGCTTTTTTCGATGCGTTTTCTTCGCGCCAACCGCTGTCCACTTCGCCCGAAAACGCTATGAACGCCGCGCGTCGCAGCGCCCGCCTAGCCCGCCCTGCTTCGCTGCTTCTGTGCCGCGACACCGAGCTCCGGCCAGTCGGCCGCAATGGCGTTGATCAGCCAGTTGCGATAGCGGCGGATCAGCGGCGAATCCCAACGGTCGGCGCGGGTGATGAAATAATAGATGCCATCGGAATAGGGCTGGAAGCTCGTATCGCCCTTGCCGATCTCCACCAGCCGGCCGGACGCCAATTCATGGGAAACGACCATGTGATTGGAGAGCGTCACGCCACGGCCGTGGATCGCGGCGTCGAGCGTCATATGGCCTTGCCAGAGCCGCGGCCCCCCGAGATCGAGCTCGTCATAGATGCCGTGAGCGGCGAGCCAATGCGCCCAGCCGTCGAAATCCTCTTCGTGCAGCAGACGCTGGCCCAACAGGTCGCGCGGCGTCTCGATCGGCGGCATCGAGGCCAGATAGGCCGGGCTTGCGACCGCGACGATCGGCACGCGCGCGAGCTCGGTGCAGCGCAACCCGGGCGCAAGCTGCAGCGGATTGCCATAGACCGACTCGAAGCGGATATCGATATCGGTCTCGTGCGAGGCGAAATCCGGCCGGCGATCGGTCGGGCGCAATTCGATCTCGAGGTCGCGATTTGCCTTCTCGAACAGCCCGATCTTGCTCGACATCCAGTGCAGTGCAAAACCCGGCGCGCACCAGATCAGGAGCCGGCGGTTGTCGCCACGGCGCATCACGTCGATGGTGGCATTGGCGATGGCATCCATCGCGGCGGCGATCTGTTTGTGATAGCGGACGCCCTCCTCGGTGAGCGAAATGCTCGATGACGTTCGATCGATCAGCTTGATCCCGGTCCAGGCTTCGAGCGTGCGCAAGTGGCGGCTGATCACGGCATGATCGCGCCCGAGGCTCTGTGCCGCGCGCCGCACGCCGCGCAATCGCGCCACCGCATCGAAGGCGCGCAGCGCTTCGAACGGCGGGATCGATTTGCGGGAGGGCGGATTGAGCGCCGGTGCGGGCGCCGATCCCTTGTCGTCATGCATGAATATCGGATTAGTCATCTATTATCTGCATTCGGTTAAGTGGCCGCCCGCCGGGCGAACCCTGACGGCACAGGAAAAGAAACGTTTCGCGAAGCAAGACCCATGCCGCAGTTGTACGACCTGCAGGTTCGCGCGGCTGCGGCAATATGACAGCCTATCACGGTGCGCGCTGTGCACCACCATGCCCCTCATTGGCATCTTCCGGCACCTCTCGATCGCGGTACGCTCGGGCTGTCTTACGATGGCACAGCGCCCGCGGCCTGCGCGGCCGGGAGCATGTTGCCGCCTTGCGAGGATCACGCCCCTGCCCGACCTGTTCCAACGGCCGAGATACCGCGACCCGCTCAATCCCGGAGCCCCGCTGCTGCCGCGCAGCGGCTGGAGCCGGCCGCCGATGCATCGCTGGACCTTCCAGCATATCCGCGAGATGACCCCGACCGCGCAGGTGTGGCGCGGGCCCGGCCCGGTGATGCCCTTGAGCGAAAACAGGCAGGAACTCGGGTCTGTCGCGTTTACCTTCGACGGGCGCGCGCTGACCTTCGACGGCTTCCTCGCCGACAACGCGACCGACGGCATGCTCGTGCTGCATCGCGGCGCGATCGTCTATGAGCGCTACTTCAACGATATGAAGCCGCACAGCCAGCACCTCTCGATGTCGATGGCTAAATCGATGGTCGGGATGGTGGCCGGCATCCTCGTCAGAAGAGGCGTGCTCGATCCGGCCGCGCCGGTTACGCGATATCTTCCGGAACTCGCGCGCACGGCCTATAGCGGCGCCACGCTGCAGCATGTGCTCGACATGACCACCGGCGTGGTGTTCGACGAATCCTACACGACACCAGGCTCGCACATGATGAAGCTCGGCTATGCCTGCGGCTGGCGCGTGAACGACAATCCCGACTGGCCGCGCACCCTATGGGAATTGATCCTCACGTTGACCGAGCAGGAGCGTCCGCACGGCTCCCTGTTTCAATATCGCTCGATCGAAACCGATGTGCTCGGCTTCGTCCTCGAGCGCGTCACGGCGACACCGCTGTCGGAACTGGTGAGCCGCGAATTGTGGGGCCCGATGGGCGCGCAGGAAGACGGCTACTTCACGGTCGATCACGGCGGCTTCGCGCTCGCCGACGGTGGCTTCTGCGCCAGCTTGCGCGACTATGGCCGCTTCGCCCAGCTCATCATCAATGGCGGGCGCCACGGAGATCGTCAGGTGATCCCGTCCTCCTGGATCGAAGAGACCCGCAACAACGGCAATACCGAACTGTTCCAGGGCTTCTTCCGCGAGACGCTGCCGGTCGGCGCCTATCACAACAAGTGGTGGATCGAGGATCCGAAGGGACGGGCAATGCTGGCACGCGGCATCTTCGGACAGTTGATTTACATCGATCCGGAATCCGAATACGCCTTCGTCAAACTGTCGACCTGGCCCGAAGTCACCAGCGTGCCGCGCGCCCGCGAGGCGATCGCCGCCGCGCATGCGATCCGCCGTGCACTTTGCGGGTAGGCCAGACGTGACACGGGCGCCGCATATCGGCCGAGGGGCCCTTTCATGATTCGCTTCCTGCTCGGACGACTGCTGCAGGCGGTGCCGACGATGATCATCGTCTCCGTCGCCATCTTCTTCCTGATGCGCCTGATCCCCGGCGATCCCGCCGCGGTGATGCTGGGCGATCTCGCGACGTCAGAGCAAGTCGAGGCGCTGCGCCGCGAGATGGGCCTGTCGGGATCGCTGCCGACACAATACGTCACCTGGCTCAGCCATATCCTGGCCGGCGATTTCGGGAAGTCGATCACCTCGGGCGATCCCGTGCTTCCGTTGATGCTCGACCGCTTCGCGGTCTCTGCCACGATCGTCGTCGCCGCGGTGCTGCTCGCCACGTTGATCGCGGTGCCGGCCGGCATGTTCGCCGCCTGGCGGCAAGGCAGCCTCGCCGACTACGGCCTCGTGGCGGCATCAACGCTATTGCTGTCGATCCCGAGCTTCTGGCTTGGCCTGATGATCCTCCTGGTGTTCGGCATGTGGCTCGAATGGTTCCCGGTGATCGGCTACGTGTCGCTGCATGACGACTTCCGCCAAGGCCTGATGTTCATCTTCATGCCTGCGCTTACGCTGATCCTGGTTGAGATCGGACCGATCGTTCGCATGGCGCGCGCCAGCACCATCGAGGTTTCGCGGCTGGAATACATCACCCATGCCCGCGCCAAGGGGCTGTCCGAGGCGGAGGTGATGTGGCGCCACGCGTTCCGAAATGCCTTCGCGCCGACCTGGACGCTGATCGGCCTGATCCTCGGCGGCCTGCTCGGCGGCATCGCCGTCACCGAGACGGTCTTCACCATTCCCGGCCTCGGCCGGCTGCTGGTCGAGGCGATCTATGCGCGCGACTATCCTGTCGTGCAAGGCTGCATCCTGTTCATCAGCGTGATCTACGTCGTGGTCAATCTGATCGTCGATATGCTGTACCCGCTATTCGATCCCAAGATCGCGCAATGACACGATTCCTTCCCCGGCTCGCGCGCGGACGCGCCAACTTGCTGATCGGTGGCGGCATCGTTGCCGTTCTGATGTTGCTGGCGGTGCTCGGTCCGTCACTTGCGCCTTACGACCCGCTCAAGCTGCATCTGCGCTCGGTATTGAAGGCGCCATCGGCTGCGCATCTGCTCGGCGCTGACGAGTTCGGCCGCGACGTGCTGAGCCGGCTGATGTACGGCGCCCGCACCACGGGCTGGATTGCGCTGGCGACGGTCGCGCTCGCGATCTTCTTCGGGCTATTGTTCGGCATCATCGCCGGCTTCCTGCGCGGCTGGACCGATCGCGTTCTCATGATCCTCAACGACTCGCTGCTGGCCTTCCCCGGCCTGCTGCTGGCGCTGTTCATCATGGCGATTGCCGGCGCCAGCCGCGAGGCGCTGATCGTCGCGCTGAGCATCGCCTATATGCCCGCCGTGGTGCGTGTCGCCCGCGGCACCGTTCTGTCGGTGCGCGAGCGCGAATATATCGAGGCGTCGCGGGTGATGGGCAACTCGGAACTGGTGACGATGGTCCGTCACGTGCTGCCGAACTGCATGGCGCCGATCACGGTGCTCGCCACCACGATGTTCGGCTGGGTGATCCTGTCGGAGAGCGCGCTGAGCTTCCTCGGCCTCGGCGTCCCGCCGCCGGCGCCGAGCTGGGGCAACATGCTGGCCTCCGGCCGTCCGTTCATCACGCAGGCGCCGTACCTGATCGTGCTGCCGGGCCTGTGCATCTCGCTGACGCTGTTGGGCATCAACATGCTGGGCGATGCGCTGCGCGACTGGCTCGATCCGAAGATGCAGGCCTGAAATCGATGACGTCACAGTCGAATCCGGAGCAAGCCGTCGTCGCAGCCGACCATCTGACGGTCACCGTCGGGCCTGGCGGCACCAGGATCGTCGACGATGCGAGCTTTGCGATCATGCCGGGGAGCATGCTGGCGCTGGTCGGCGAATCCGGCTCCGGCAAGACCATGGCTGCGCGCGCCGTGCTCGGGCTATTGCCGACACCGCTGATCGCAGCACCCGGCAGCAGCATCAAGTTCCGTCATACCGAACTGGTCGGCATTTCGCCTCCTGCATTGCGCAAGATCCGCGGCGAACATATCGGCATGGTGTTTCAGGAACCGATGGTTTCGCTCAATCCGTCGATGACGATCGGCCGGCAGATGGCCGAAGGGCTCGCGCTGCACCACCGTCGTCTCGGCCGCAACGAGATCCGCGAGCGCTGCCTGGAGATGCTGAAGCGCGTCAGCATTCCGAATCCGGTGCATTGCCTCGGCGCCTATCCGCACGAATTCTCCGGCGGCATGCGCCAGCGCATCATGCTGGCGTCGGTGATGCTGCTGAAGCCGGATCTTTTGATCGCCGACGAGCCGACAACCGCACTGGATACGCTGGTTCAGCGCGACGTGCTCGACCTCATGGTGGAGCTGACGCAAGAAAACGGCACCGCGGTGCTTCTGATCAGCCATGATCTCGGCATGGTCTCGCATTACGTGCGCGATGTGGCTGTCATGCTCAAGGGCAGGATTGTCGAACAGGGCCGCAGCGCCGACGTGCTGTCCGCGCCGAAGCACGAGTATACGCAGCGCCTGGTCGACGCGCTGCCGCGGCGGAGCGCCGGCGGCATCCGCCTCGCACGCGACGCCAAACCGTTGGTGGAGCTGCGCGACGTCGTGATCGACTATCCCGGCCGCGCGCGATTGTTCGGCCGCGGTGAGGCGAAGCGCGCGGTTGACGGCGTCAATCTCACAATCGGACATGGCGAGACGCTGGCACTGGTCGGCGGTTCCGGCTCCGGCAAGACCACGCTCGGCCGCGCCACCGTTGGCCTGATCGACCCGACGGCCGGCAGCATCTCGTTCCGCGGCGGACAGATCGTGACCTGGCGCGGCCGCGCCGCGCGGCTGCAGCGCGAGGAGATGCAGATCATCTTCCAGGATCCGTATTCCTCGCTCGATCCGCGGCAGCGCGTCGGCGATATCGTGGCCGAACCGCTACGGCTCGACACCACGATGGACCGCAAGGCTCGCTACATCAGGGTGCGCGAGGTGCTTGACGACGTCGGCCTGTCCGCGGATTTTCTGCGGCGCCTGCCGCACCAGCTCTCGGGCGGCCAGCGTCAGCGCGTGGCCATCGCCCGCGCCATTGCCAGACGTCCCGCCTTCGTCGTCGCCGATGAGCCGGTGTCCGCGCTCGACATGACCGTGCAGAAGCAAATCCTGACGCTGATCCGAGCGCTGCAGGACCGCTACGGATTCGCCTGCCTGTTCGTCTCGCACGATCTCGGCGCGGTTGAGCAGGTCGCGGATCGCGTCGCGGTGATGCAGAACGGCAAGATCGTCGAAGTCGGCAGCCGGGACGACATCTTCGATCGCCCTCAGCACGACTACACGAAGCGCCTGCTCAATGCGGCCATGCTGCTGGACCGCAGGTTCGACGGCGTGGCTGCGGCATCAGCAATCTAACCGACACCCAATCGCAAAAGAAAAGCCCGGTGCCGCCGCAAGGCACCGGGCTTTCGGCCCGCCGTATCGGGGAGACGTTACGGCTTCTTCCACACGCCCCAGGCGCGCGGCTTCTCGAGCGGCCAGGACTCGTAGTTGACGAGCTTGGGCGAGACCGCCTCGATCACGGGATAGTAGTAGAGCCCGAGCATCGGCACGTCCTCCGCCATCCTGGCATGGAGCTGCTTCAACAGGCTCTTGCGCTCATCGAAATCCGCCGTCGCCAACGCCTTGAAGTAGAGCGCCTGCGCGTCCGGACTGTCCCACTGCGACGTGGCCGTGACCGATTTCCTGCCGATCAGTGAGCCATAGATGATCATCGGGTCGGCGCGCGAGGAGTAGCCGAACGACTGCAACTGGAACTTGCCGCTCATGTAATTGTCGAGCTGGGCCGCCCAGTCGATGACGTCGAGCTGCACGTTGAAGCCCGCCGCCACCAGCATCGCCTGCACCATGACGGCGTTGTCATACATGCCGATATAGCGCTTGTTGGCCTGCAGCTTGATCGGCTCGCCCTTGTAGCCGGCCTCGGCCAGCAGCTTCTTGGCCTTGGCGGGATCGTAGGTAGGCCAGGTCTGGAAGGACTTGTCGAAATAGGCGCTCGACTCCGGCACGCCGGAAGGATTGAACTCGGTGAGACCTGCGAGCTTGGTCTCGGCCATCTCCTTGAAGTCGATCGCGTGGGCCAGAGCGCGGCGGATCTTCACATTGGAGAGCAGCGGATCGTTGGTCTGGACCAGGATGGCCGAGAGCGAAAGTCCGGGCGCCGTCTTGACGACCGCACCGCGCTTCTTCATGTCCTCCATGTGCGAGACCTGCAGATAGGTCACGACATCGACCTGCCCCGCGATCAACGCGGTTTCGGCAGCCGTCTTGTCCGGGATGACGACGAAGCGCACCTCATCGAGGTAGGTGGTGCGGTCACCGCTATAGCCGTCGCGCTTTGCCTTGAGTGGCACGTAATTGGCGAAGCGCTCGAGCGAGACGTACTGCTCCTTGCGCCACTCCTTGAGCTGGAACGGACCGCTGCCGATCGCCGAACCGGCAATCCAGTTGCCGTCGGCATCGACATTCTTCGGGCTCGCAATCCAGAAGTTGCAGACGATGTCGGCAAGGCGGATAAGGAACAGCGTGTTGGGCTTGTCGAGATTGAACACCACGGTGCGGTCATCCGGCGCCTCGACCGAGTCCACCTTCAGCCCGCGCGAACCGTCGAAACTGGCATTGCAGAGCCACGGCGTGCCGGTCTTGGCCGCGCCCATGCGGCGTTCCCACAGCCATTTGACGTCGGAGGCCAGCACCTTGTCACCGTTGTGATAAGTCGCGCCTTCCTTGAGCTTGAACGTGTAGGACTTGCCGTCCGGCGACACCTGCCAGCTTTCGGCGGCCGCAGGTCCGATCGTCATGTCGTCCTTGTGCGCGACCAGTTGCTCATAGATGTGGTTCAGGACCAGATCCGTGATGTTGTCGCTGCGGCTGGCGTCGAGGCTGCGGATATCGGCCGTCAGGACCACGCGCATGGTGCCGCCGCGGATCGGTTCCTCGGCGGCGGCCGCCCCGCCAAAAGTGAACGCTGCAAGCAGGGCGGCAAGGGCAGTTCTCTTCCTCATGCGGTTCTCCAAATCACGTTGCAACAATCATAACAGGCGGAAATGACGCGCCGTCTCCTCGAGTGCGTCAGCCAGCTTCTCGGCAAGCTCGTCGATTTCGGCATGGGTGATGACCAGCGATGGGCTCAGCACGATGGATTGGCCAACGGCGCGGACGATGAGGCCGCGGGCATAGCAGGCCTCGCGGCAGAAGATGCCGGCGCCTTCTTCGACCGTGAATGGTTCCCGTGTCGCCTTGTTCTTGATCAGTTGCAAGGCCGCCAGCGCGCCGATACCGCGTTTCTCGCCGACGATCGGGCTGTCGGTGAGCCTCGCCAAGGTCTCGTGAAGATAGGGGCCGATGTCCTCGCGGACCCGATCGACCAGGCCTTCGCGGGCGATGATGTCGATATTCGCGAGCGCCACCGCGCAGGCGACGGGATGGCCGGAATAGGTGTAGCCGTGCGCGAGATGCCCGCCGCCGCTGATGGTCTCGAACACGCGACGGTTCATCGCGACCGCGGCGATCGGCAGATAGCCCGACGACAGTCCCTTGGCCATCGTCATCACGTCCGGCGTGATGCCGAAGGTCTGCGCTCCGAACCAGGAGCCGGTGCGCCCAAAGCCGCAGATCACCTCATCGGCGACCAGCAGCACATCGTATTTGCGGCAAATCCGCTGGATTTCCGGCCAATAGGTCGATGGCGGGTCGATCACGCCACCTGCACCCTGCACCGGCTCTCCGATGAAGGCCGCGACATTCTCTGGGCCGAGCTCGAGGATGCGCTGCTCCAGGGCCTGCGCCGCCTGCAAACCGAATTCGTCCTTTCCCAGGGTGCCGCCGAGGCCGTACCAGTGCGGATGCACGATATGCGTGAAATCCGGCAGCGTGCCACCATCCATGGCGTGCATATGCGGCAGTCCGCACAGGCTGGCGGCAGCCAGCGTGCTGCCATGATAGGCCATCGTCCGGCTGATGAAGATGCGCTTGCGGGGTGCGCCCTGCAGCTTCCAGAAATAGCGCACCATGCGGACGACGGTATCGTTGGCTTCGGAGCCGGAGCTGGTGAAGAGAAAATGATCGAGCCCCTCGGGGGTCAGCGTCGACAGCCGATGCGCGAGCGCCGTCATGGCCGGCGTCGTGCTCTGGAAGTGGTTGCTGTAGAATGGCAGCTCCGCCATCTGCCGGGTTACGGCATCGATCAGCTCCTGCCGGCCGTAGCCGACATTCACGCACCACAGGCCGGCCATGCCGTCCAGGAAGCGGCGGCCGTCGCTGTCCCAGATCTGACAGCCTTCGCCACGCACCACGATACGGGTCTTGCCGCTGGCGATCAGCGCGGGATCGGTGAAGGAATGGACGTGATGCGCCCCATCGAGGGCCTGCCAATCGTCGGTCGTTCTTGTATCCAGCATTTTTCTCTCCGATGCCGCCGGCGGAGCCAAACTGGCCGGCATCATCGGGCTCGATCATTCAACCGCTGATGCAGATGCGGGAGATGCCAAAATGAGTGGCGCTGGTGACCAACAGGCACCAGACGGCAAAGCCGCGGGGTGCACGGCCGCAATCGATGCCGCAACGATCGCGGCGTTTGCGATATCTCGGAAGCAGCTTTCAACGTCCCGATAGGTCGACGATGCGCTCGTGATTGCGGCGTTCGTCGTCGAGCGTTTTTCTAAAATGCTTCCGTATGACATCGCCGCTCGAATTTTCGAATTGCCGTATTGCAATTGATGACCGGGACGATGACGTCCGTCAGATCTTCGTGAAGACCCTGCCGATTACGTACTCGTTACTTCTGATGATCCATACCAATGTATGACACCATCAACAGGCAAAGCGGTCCATATTGTTAGCCATCCGATAGTCGACGCCAGTCGAGCTTGAGATTTCAGGAGGCCAGATATGTCGTGCCATCCCGCCCTGCTCCTCCGAGAGCGATCCGTATCGATGTCTGCTGCCGAACTTCTGGATAACCGTTCGCCAAGTGCAGCACGGCCGGATACCCCGGTCATTGGCATCGATCTCAAGCATCTCGGCGTTTCTGTACGCGTTGTGCCGAATGCAGGCGCGCCTGAGACCGAGCGCGCTCTGCATATCGCGGCAGTGGGAAGGGATGTGGAGGCGTCACCGAGCTTCGACAGTCTCCTTGGCAAGGCAATCCGGGAGATCCCGGAAGCGCAAATGGACCAGGATCCCGTGGTGCGCAGGCTCTCCGAGGCGCTCGCCGCGGCGGAGCGGGATCAGTCGGAGTTCGGAGGAATCTACGCGGACGCCATCAGGCTCGTCACGGTGGCGAGGATGATCAGCGCCGATACGAAACCGGCCTCGCCTGCGAAGACCCATCAGGACGGCGGGTTGTCAAAGTGGCGCCTCAAGCGCGTCGTCGAGTACGTGGCCGCGCATCTCGATGAGAAAGTGACGTTGGCAGACATGGCCGGGGCAGCCCGGCTGAGCCGGATGCATTTTGCCGCGCTGTTCTTCCGCGCAACCGGACTGACGCCGCATCAATATCTGCTGAAGCAGCGTGTCTCGGCTGCGCAGGACATGCTGCGAACGACCGACAAGTCGATCGTCGACATCGCACTGAGCGTCGGGTTCAGCACCCAGGCGCACTTCACCACCGTCTTCAAGCGTATCGTAGGACAAACGCCCTTGAAGTGGAGGGAAGGCAGGCCGGCGGAGCCGCTGCTGCCGTCATACAGGAGAATCGGCGCTGACGAGCGAACCGTCGAGGGACCTCGGCCGATCTGACGAGCGCGTGGCGATGGTGCCGACCTGTAGGGTGGGCAAAGCGAAGCGTGCCCCACCGTCTAGTGCTTTGCTCGTGGTGGTGGGCACGCTTCGCTTTGCCCACCCTACGCATCTTCGGTGCCGGCTTCTCGATTGCATGACGCCATGGCCAAGCGCCGCATCGTGCACGAAAAAATCCATAGCCACGACAGCGCCGCGCAATCTTGGCCGCGCGTCGCTGCTGACCTGCCCTTTCATCGCATCTCTGGAATAGAAATAGCCAAGCCGCGGCGCCTGGACATTAAACCTTGGTGTTAACTGGGTACGACCTGCGCATGTCGCGAGCACCGCACGACTTAACCAACCAGTATAATCGACGATATCCCGCGCCCTTCGTAAAACACTGCATCGAAGCATTGCAGTGACCCGGTGATCGGGAGCGTGGAAGCCATGAACCGTCGATTGAAAAACTTCATTATCAGGCGCCTCGTGGTTATCCTGGTCTCGTGGCTGCCCGCATCGTCTCACTCGTTTGGAATCGAAAGGACGGATGACGCTGCCCTGCGCCACATCCGTCAAGCTCCCCTGAATTCACTGGCAAGCCGAAGCAGTTTGGTTTCCCTGGAATCAGGGCGCTGCTCGAAGGCGATCCTGCAACGGCAATATGATCGCGTCGTCAGCAGACGACCGGATGCGGCACAGGTTCGCATCGCTTAGACTAGAGCAGTGAAAGATGCCCGCTGATCGAAGACGACGATGGGGCGATATCTCAGGTACCTACTTCAAGGCCAAAGTCGTGGACGCGCGATAGAATACGCGTTTTCTTCGCGCGAACCGGTGTCCACCCTCGGATCGAGTCCGAGTGCATGCTTTGCTCGAAAACGCTCTAATTATCCCGGGCGGGCTGCTGATCCGCCAACACCTGCCGAACGCCAAGCAAATCGGCCATGCGCACGAGCTCGGCGAGCGATTTGGCCTGCATCTTGCGCATCATGTTGCCGCGGTGAATTTTCACCGTGATCTCGCTCAGCGACAGACGCCAGGCGACCTGCTTGTTCATCAGTCCTGCCGTGACAAGACCCATGACTTCCCGTTCCCGGGGCGTAAGAGAATCGTAACGCAGCCGGATGTCTTCGTCCCGCCGCGCTTCCGCGCGCCGCCGCTGATCGCGGGAGACGGCCTCTTCGACGGCCGCGAGAAGCGCTTCCTCTTCGAAAGGCTTGGGAAGGAAATTGACCGCGCCGGCCTTCATGGCGCGGACGGTCATTGGTATGTCGCCGTATCCGCTGATCAGGATCACCGGAATGGAGGCATCGCTCTCAACCAGTTCCTCCTGAAACTCGAGCCCGTCGGCTTCTCCCAACCGGATATCCAGGATCAGGCAGGACGCGGAGTTGATGGCATCGGATGCCAGGAACTCGCTGGGTCCTGCGAACGTCTCGACGGAGTAGCCGACGGCACGCAGCAGGCTGCTGAGCGAATTGCGCACGTCGGTGTCGTCGTCGACGACGCAGATGAGGGCGGTGCTGATCGAGCTCTGTGATGCACTCATGCTGTCCAGGACCGGGTCATTGGAATGTCGGGGGAGGTCCTTGCGAAGGGTCGCCCAGGATTGCTTCCACGTCGTGGAGCAGGATCTCGGGATCGACGGGCTTGTCAACGAAAGCCGCGGCTCCGAGGCTCTTTGCCTCGGCGCGCGCTTCCGGCGTCGAATAGGCCGTCATGACGATCACGGGGACGCCTACTCCCCGGCGCCGCAGTTCCCGGTGCAGACCGAGACCATCCATCCCCGGCATGTGCAAATCGGTGATGACGCAATCGACCTTCGCGACCGAGGACGACTCCAGGAAGTTCTCGGCCGCGCCAAAACTCTCCACGCGCAGGCCTACCGAGCGAAAAAAGCTCGATATGCTTTCCCGCACGTCGTCGTCATCGTCAACGATGCAGATCGTGGATCCTTGTGGCACTAGACAGCTCCTCCCGGGCAATTCGCCCGGTGTTTCCGTCGGTATGACCGGATTCTGTCCATTTTCCCATCATATCAAGATATTAGGTTTCGACCAACGCGCCTCCGCCGGGATGTTCAATGGGAGCGTGAACCCCACGGTTGCCCCCCATCCGTCATTGTTGGAGGCCGAAACGCGCCCTCCCTGCCCTTCTATGATCGTCCTGCAAATGGATAGCCCAAGGCCCATTCCATCGGACTTGGTGGTGAAAAACGGCTCAAAGATACGCTCGGGGTTGCCCTCGATCCCGGTGCCGCTGTCCTCGACGGCCACTTTGATGAAATTCTCGGCAGTGCCGTCGATCTTGACACGGATCTCGTGCGGGCGGTCGGCGATTCCCCTGGTAGCATGGAGCGCGTTCATCAAGAGATTCACGATGACCTGCTGCACCTGCACCCGGTCACAGATGATCGGGCCCCCGATATTGGCTTCCTCGACGCGGATGGTCGCCGCCGCAGCGCGCGTTTCCCGCGCCAGCAGGGAAACCGCATCCTGGACAAGGGCGCCCATATCGACGGAGCTGACCTGTGGCGCGGTCTTCTTGGCGAGCGCGCGCACCCTTCCAACCACCTCCGCGGCGCGGTTGCCGTTCGAGACGATCTTGTCCAGGCAGTCGCTCACCTCCGTGAGGTTGGGATCGGGCCGGGTAAGCCAACGCTTGCCCGATTTGCCGTAGTTGATGATGGCCGCAAGGGGCTGGTTGACCTCATGCACGATCGAACCCGCAAGCTGGCCCAGCAGGGCCACGCGCCCGGAGTGAGCGAGTTCGACGGAGGTCTGCTCGATCTTCGCCCGAGCTTCGTTTCGCTCGGTGACATCGAAGGCCATGAGCAGCACCCTGGACCAGTCCTGTCCGTCCGGCAGGACGGATACGCGCAGTACCGCATCGATGATGCGCCCGTGCAGGGTGGCGCACCGCGTCTCGATCTCCGCAAGCGAAGAACCGGCGGCCAGCAAAGCAAAGATGTGCGCGAGGGCCGGTTCGGAATCCGGCAATTGTCCAAGCATGACATTGCTATCGGCCAGATCGGCCACCGTATCGGCTTCAAACATTGCGAGCGCGGCGCTATTGGCGTTGTAAATCCCGATTTCGTTGGCCGCCGCGCGCGAAATCTGCGGATTCGACAATAACCACGATTTGCAGTCTTGGTCCGGCGCTTTGCTGTCCAAAATCAGCCGCATGGCCTTGCTCAAGTCGCATTCCAGGGCGGCAAAACCCGCCGAGTTGAAGATGGTGCTGTAACGCTGCTCGGAGCTCCGTCTTTCCGCCAGGGCACGGCGGCTCTCGGTCAGATCGGCGCTGGTCTCGATGATGCCGACGGGTCGACCGTCCGGATCTCGTCGCTCGAGCCAGCGGCTGGCCAGAATGAGCCGCGTGCCATCTCGCCGCGTTCGGATGATTTCGCCCGACCAGGTTCCATTCTGCTCAAGAGAGGCATTTACTTCCTCTGCCGAAACGATCGGCTCGAGGAGGTCGCTGCAGCGCCTGCCCAGCGCCTCGCCACGCGTCCAGCCATAGAGCCTCTCTGCGCCTTCATTCCAGTACCGGATGATGTCTGATCGGTCCCGAACGACGACGGTGTCGTGCGAGAGTTCGAGAATCCTTGCCTGCTCAGCCAAGGTGGTTCTCGCGGACCTGTCCCTGAGCGACAGCAGCACCGTGATCGCGATAGCGACGAGACTGACGGCGTAGCGCAGATGCGCCCCTCCGAGGGGATCGTCCGCATGCCCGATAAGGAACGCGATCGTCGTGAGCACGGCCGTGACACAGCCGCTGCCGATCACGAACCTGCGGCCGAGCGGCGCAAGCGTCAGCACCACGCCCGTGTACAGGACCGCGACGGCGCCATCGATCGGGCTCAACGCATCCGCCAGGAAAATCAGCGCCGACGCAACGACAGCCGCGGCAAGTGCGAACTGCCCTCTCCGGCTGCGGATCGCCTTGAAACTACCCTGCTTTGGACCAGTGTTGGCCGCCATGTCATCCCTCATCAGGCCGCGTTCCAGAGCCGACTTTTATCGTGTCTGGCCGCAAGAATGATCATACCTAGGTTTGAATTCTCGTTCCCCTGTTTTGTCTGTACCTGGGAGCTCGAGCCGCATCCGCGGGCACCGTGCGAATTTGAAACGCTCATGCGAACCTCGGAAGACAGGATTTCAGTTGGCCGCGCAACCTTCAGTACACGCTTCGCCCGAAGCCGCACCATTCCACGAACGAGTTTCTGCCAAAGATCAATCCAGCATTGACGCGTAGTTCGTGACCGAGGGCGATACGCGCGTTGGGAAAGCCGATTCATCATGTTGAAATCAGCAATCGTCGGAGTCGTGGATTTTTGTGCGCAGCGGCGCTGGTGGGTTCTCATCATCGGAATCCTGCTCGCGGTCGCAGCTCTCGCCTATGACGTCACGCGCTTCGCGATCACGACAGACACGGACAACCTGATCTCGAACAACCTTGCCTGGCGTCAGCGTCAGTCGGCATTTTCCGAGGCATTTCCGGACAAGGGAATCCTGGTGGTGGTCTCGGCACCGACGCCGGAAAACGCTGAAGCGGCGACAAGCGCGCTGACGCAGGAACTCGCCAAGCATCCGGATTTGTTCCGCGCGGTTGTCCAGCCGGACGGAGGCGAGTTCTTTCAGCGCAACGGGCTCCTGTTCGAACCGCTGCCCAGCGTCAAGAAGTCGATCACGGGATTGTCGAGCGCCGACTTTCTGATCGGCTCGCTGGCGGCCGATCCGACCCTGCGCGGCGTGGCGAAAGCGCTCGGCTATGCGCTCGACGGCGTCGAGGGCGGAGACATCAAGCTTGACCAGCTCACGTGGCCGCTCTCGCTTGCCGACAAGACCCTGAGTGACGTGCTGGCCGGCAAGCCGGCGACATTTTCGTGGCGGGCGCTGGTGCAGGGCTCTGAGCCGCAGGCGGACCAATTGCGCCACTTCATCGAGGTCGAGCCGATCCTGGATTTCTCCGCGTTGCAGCCGGGCCGCAAGGCGACGGACGGAATCCGTCGTGCCGCAGCCGATTTGAAACTGGGCGAGACGTTCGGCGCCAACGTGCAGCTCACCGGCACGGTGCCGATGAACGACGACCAGTTCTCGGTGATCCGGCAAAGCGCGCTGCGCGACACGTTGACGGCCTTGTTCGGAACGCTGATCATACTGTGGCTGGCGCTGCGTTCGTGGAAGATCGTCACCGCGGTGTTTTTCAGCGTGATCGTCGGCCTCGCCGTCACCGCTGCCCTTGGCATCGTCATGGTCGGGGCCTTCAACCTGATCTCGATTGCATTCTTCGTCCTGTTTGTCGGGCTGGGCGTGGACTTTGGCATCCAGTTCAGCGTCCGTTACCGCTCCGCACGGCATGAGTGCGGCGATCTGCGGGAATCGCTGCGACGGGCCGCGCGCAAGGTGGGAGCCCCTCTCTCGCTGGCTGCCGCGGCCACCGCGGTGGCGTTCTTCTCGTTCCTGCCGACCAGCTATCGCGGCCTGTTCGAACTGGGTCTCATTGCCGGATGCGGAATGTTGATTGCCTTCCTCTGCAGCATCACGCTTGTCCCGGCGATGCTGGCGCTGCTAAAACCGCCAGGAGAACTGGCGCCGGTCGGTTTCAGCAGCCTCGCGCCGCTGGATGATTTCCTGCAGCGGCATCGCATCGCGGTGATCGCCGGCACAATCCTTGTGGTCCTCGCCGGAACGCCGCTGCTCCGTCACCTTCCGTTTGATTTCAACCCGATCAACCTGCAGAATCCGCACGCCGCATCGGTCGTGACCTATCGCGAGTTGCAGGGCAATCCGCTGACCTCTGGCGACGATGCCGAAGTGCTGGCATCATCACTGAGCGAAGCTGACGGCATCGCCAAGCGGCTGGCGGCGCTGCCCGAGGTCTCGCGCACCATGACGCTCAACAGCTTTGTTCCTGATGATCAGGATCAGAAGATTGCCGTCATCAAGGCCGCTGCCCCACGCCTCCATGGCGCGCTCAATCCGCCGCGCGATCCGGCGCCGACGGACAAGGACACCGTGGATGCCATCCGCTCGACCGCGCAACATCTCTCGAAAGTCGCGGGCACCGCGACCGGCCCGGGCGCTGAGGCGGCGCGACGCGCTTCCGATTTGCTGACGCGCCTGGCGCAAGCCGACGCCGCAACGCGAGCAAGCGCCGAATTGGCGTTCGTCCAGCCGTTGAACCACGATCTCAACCAGTTGCGGAACAGCCTCGATCCGCAAACGGTGACCATCCAGAACCTTCCGGCCAGTCTTGTTCGCGACTGGCTGTTGCCCGACGGCAGGGCCCGCGTCGAGGCGCTGCCGAAAGGCAATGCCCAGGATAACAGCGTCATGCGTGGCTTCGCGACGGCGGTCATGGCCGCGGAGCCTTCGGCCACCGGCCCCGCGATCAGCCTCTATCAATCGGGCAGGACAGTCATCGACGCTTTCATCGAAGCGGGCGCGCTAGCGCTTGGCGCCATCGCGATCCTGCTGCTGATCGCGTTGCGCCGTGTCACGGATGTGCTGTTGACGCTGATACCGTTGCTGCTGGCCGGCGCGGTCACGCTGGAGATCTGCACGCTGACCGGCACGGCGATGAACTTTGCAAACATCATCGCCTTGCCGCTGCTGCTGGGCGTCGGCGTCGCGTTCAAAATCTATTACATCATGGCCTGGCGCGAAGGGCAGACAGGCCTGCTACAATCCAGCCTGACCCGCGCGGTGATCTTCAGCGCCATGACCACCGGGGTGGCGTTCGGAAGCATGTGGGCATCGAGCTATCCGGGCATGTCGAGCATGGGCAAGATGATGGCGCTCGCGCTGCTATGCACAATGGCCGCCGCCGTGCTGTTCCAGCCGGTCCTGATGGGACCGCCGCGCCAGGTCAGAGCGGCCTCGGCGCAGCGGTCGGCCGCTCCATTGCCTCGCCCTGCGGAATAAATCTTCCCCTGGTCCGATCCAGGGATCAGTTGCGACGGTTTTTCTGAAAGCTCGGTTGCATTATAGCGAACCGGTTCACATTCAACGTCGGCTCTGTCATGCTATGTTCATATATCGCAGCCGGACGGAGGATCGGGCGACTGCTGCTTGAAGGGGCGAAGCTGCATCTGGCCATCGTGACCGAGCGAAAATGGTGACGTGCTCGCCTGCAACATTGCTGGAGGTTGACCATGCATTCCGTTTCAGCCGAATGGCAATCCGCTTCAACAGCTCCCTCTGACGAGGATCTGGAAATCTGTACATTGAATTATGATGGCATGGTCCGTGCGCTTCCTTTTCCTTGCCGCAGGGACGGAGCCAACTGGATCGATCGTTCGGGCGGAATGCACGCCGACATTCATCCGACCCAATGGCGCAAATGGACTGGGCCAAACTAGCGCCCGTGAGGGCGAGCGCGGCCTGGCCTTGGACTGCGCTACCGAAGTTGCGTGCTGACAGAGCCCGATCTGCAGCCAACCGAATTCGGTCTGGAAACATCGACCACAAGTTTGTCTCGCATGTTCCCGCTACCTAAGACATAGTGAGCCTCCCGTACGCCACGGAAGTGAGGGCTCATGAACCGAAGCCCGGTGCTGATAGACCTGGCCCTCCAGGGCGGAGGCTCGCATGGTGCGTTCACCTGGGGTGTCCTCGACCGGCTGCTTGAAGAGCCCTGGATTCAGATTGCGGGCATATCCGGGACATCCGCCGGGGCGATGAACGCCGCGGTGCTGGCGGACGGCTGGACGGAGGGCGGCGCTGCCGGGGCACGTGACGCCTTGGACAAATACTGGCGGAGCGTCTCGCGCGCCGCTGCATTCAGCCCGCTGCAACGCTCGCCGCTCGACCATCTCATGGGACGATGGTCGCTCGACACCTCTCCCGCCTATCTCTTCACCGATTTGATGTCGCGGGTGCTGTCGCCCTACGACCTCAATCCGCTCGGCTTCAATCCACTGCGAGAGATACTGGCCGGGGCCATCGATTTCGAGCGTCTTGCTCGCGCGCCCATAAAGCTCTTCGTCACCGCCACGCGGGTGCGGACCGGTCGCGGACGGATCTTCCGCAATGCGGAGATAAATGCGGATGTCCTGCTGGCGTCGGCCTGCCTGCCAACGATGTTCCGCGCCATCGAGATCGACGGCGAGCCCTATTGGGACGGCGGTTACGCAGGCAACCCTACGATCACGCCGCTTGTTCGCGAGACCGATGCGCGCGACACCATCCTCGTGCAGATCAACCCGACCGAGCGACCGGAGCAGCCACGCACCGCCGCTGAGATCCTCAACCGCCTCAACGAGATTTCGTTCAATTCGCCGCTGGCGAAGGAACTGCGGATGATCGCGCTTCTTCGTCAGGTCGCCGACCCCGGTACTGGCGAGGGCGCCCGTTGGGCACAGATGAAGACGCACCGGATCAAGAGCGACATGCTTGCGGCGTTCGGCGCGTCATCAAAGCTCAACGCCGAATGGGCGTTCACATCCAAGCTGCGTGAGGAAGGGCGGCGAGCCGCCAATGAATTCCTCGACACGCACGGCGCCGATCTCGGCGTGCGTTCGACTGCCGATCTCGACATCTTGCTGACGGAGTGCTGAGGCCATGGGGCTTCTCGGCATTCTTGTCGGGCTTGGTCTGCTGATCTGGCTTGCTTTCCGCGGCTGGAGTGTCCTCCTGCTCGCGCCGATCGCCGCGCTGATCGCCGCAGCCTTCGATCGTCAGCCGCTGCTCGCCAACTGGACGCAGACGTTCATGAGCAGCGCGGCGGAATTTCTCGCACAATTCTTCCCGATCTTTCTGCTTGGCGCCGTCTTCGGGAAGCTGATGGACGACAGCGGTGCGGTCGTCGCGGTCGCGAACTTCATTACCCGCGCTCTCGGCGAGCGCCGGGTCATCCTTGCCGTCGTGCTCGCGGGCGCATTGGTCACTTACGGCGGCGTCAGCCTCTTCGTCGCGTTCTTCGTGATCGTTCCGATGGCCCAGTCGCTTTTTCGCAAGGCGGCGATTCCGCATCGCCTCGTGCCTGCCGCGGTCATTCTCGGCACCTCGACTTTCACCATGTCGGCGATGCCTGGCACACCGTCGATTCAGAACGCCATCCCCATGCCCTTCTTCGGCACGACGCCCTTCGCCGCTCCGGGCCTCGGAATTATCGCGTCGATGATCATGCTCGGCATCGGGCTATGGTGGCTTCATCGCGCCGAGAAAGCAGCGCGACGCGCAAATGAGGGCTACGGCGACACCCCATCGCCACCTCCCGAATCTGCAGCCGAGGATGAACGATTGCGCGGGCGGGCTGCGACCGCGCGGGAATTCGATCCGGCGGAGATCCGCCACGGGCACCACAGCGAAGAGGCGGCGCCGGTTTTCAACGCCATGCTTCCCTTGATCGTTGTTGTCGTCGTCAATCTCGTGATGTCGCTCCTCGTCCTGCCGCGGCTCGACTTTTCTTTCCTGGCCGAGCAGCGCTGGGGGAACACCTCGCTATCAGCCGTTGCCGGCGTCTGGTCAGTCATCGTCGCGTTGGCGGCCGCAATTGCGACAGTCATCCTCTGCAACTGGACGCGACTGCCCGCACTGCGGCAAACCATGGATGCCGGGGCCAATGCGTCCGTCCTGCCCGCATTGAGCGTCGCTAGTCTCGTGGGCTTCGGCGCCGTCGTTGCCTCCCTCCCCGCCTTCGACATGGTGCGGGATTGGGTGTTGGGCATAGAGGGCGGCCCGCTGGTGTCGCTTGCGGTCGCCACAAATATGCTTGCGGCGTTGACAGGGTCGGCTTCCGGCGGCTTGACGATCGCTCTCGATGCGCTCGGTCAAACCTACATGGGCATTGCCGCGCAGGCGGGGATTGATCCCGGAATTCTACATCGCGTCGCAGTGATCGGTGCCGGAACGCTGGACATTCTGCCCCACAACGGCGCCGTCGTGAGCCTGCTCGCGATCTGCGGCCTGACGCATCGCAAAAGCTACCTCGACATTGTGATGGTCGGCATCGTGAGCTCCGTTATCGCTCTCGCCGCTGTGATCGCAATCGGCACCGCGTTCGGGTCGTTTTGACGCCGCAAAGCGACGGCACTGCTTGATCCTGTCGAAGAAGCGTTCGAGGCGGCTGCAGGCTCCATAGAGGTGAAATCATGGAAGACATGAAAGTCACAGCCACCGGGTACGACTTTCGGACTGCCCACGCTGCCATGCAGCGGTACGTTGACGAGAATCTTCTTGCTGGATTCTCTTCCGCAGTGCTCGTCGGCAGAGATTTGGTAGACGTGCAATGCATTGGCTGGGCCGACAAGGAAGCTCAGATACCATTGCGGGTCGACCACATATTCCGCGTCTTCTCCAACACAAAGCTGATCACATCCTGCGCCGCGCTTCTCTTGTTCGAAGAAGGCCGCTTCCAACTGGATGATCCGATCGAGCGGTTCATTCCGCAGCTCGCGGACCGTCGCGTGCTGCGCCCCGGCGCGACGTCATTGGACCAGACCGAGCCTGCTGTCAGGCCGATCACCATTCGCCATCTGTTGAGTCACAGTTCGGGGCTGAGCTACGGTCTTCTTGACCCGGGCACCTTGATTTTTAATGCGTACAAGGAGCGAAAAGTACTCAATCCGGCGACCACGCTTGCGGAAATGATGGACGTATTGGCCGAGCTGCCGCTGGTTTTTCATCCCGGAACGTCATGGGAATACTCGGTGGCCACCGACGTCCTGGCACGTCTTGTCGAAGTGATCAGCGGCCAGCGCTTCGATGCGTTCATTCAATCGCGTATTCTGGGCCCGCTTGGCATGGCGGACACCGGATTTGTGGTGTCGGATCGCGATCGCCTCGTCGCCTATTATGCCGGTGCCGACCTGGTCGACCCCGGGAAGCCGGGACTTACTCGCGCAGATGACGCGCCATATCCGGGGGCTTATCTGCGTGCTTTCCCGAGGCAGAGCGGCGGCAGTGGGTTGGTCTCGACCTTGCCGGACATGGTGGCGCTCATTCGAAGCCTGCTGCCGGGTGGTCCGACTTTGCTGAAGCCGGACACGATCAAGCTGATGATGACCAACCAGCTACCCGAGGCTGTGTGGCTACGCTTTGCGGCCTACGGAGAACTTCAAGGCAAGGGGCACGGGCTCGCGGGAGCGCTGATCCTGGAGCCTTCCGCGTTCGACCATCCGGACGCGGGAGGCGAGCTCTTTTGGGGCGGGCGTGGTGGCACCCAATGGTGGATTTCGCCTAAAACGAATACCGCTGGCTTGATCATGGCGCAGCGTGAGATGGGGCATCCATTTGTCGTCGAGTTCAAACGGCTCGCGTACGAAGCGGTGAAGCGCAAGGGCTGATACGAATGGCCTCACAGTCGCGCTGCCCGATGCTTACGACTAGGGGCGTGTACTCATAAATCGGGAAGCTGCGGATCAGGGCACGCTTGAGGTCTGCTATGCCACCAAGAGCGGCGCGAAAGCGGACATCGCCGGAGGTCCGAGTCGGGCCAGAAGCGGACCGTCGTGCCTGGTATGAATGCAGGGCGCTGGCGTAACGCCTCAGCGTCGAGTACCTCTGGACGCGCCGATCCCAAAACCAGGAATCACCGTCGTGCGCCCACTATCCCCCTCAACCATCCATCCCCCTTTGGCGCGATATAGCCACGGGTATTCCGTGCCAGCGGGCCAC
>NZ_JAQMIL010000072.1:0-53822 GCF_029990105.1 Bradyrhizobium sp. Arg237L
TTGAACCTATGATTCGGCATAACCGAATCGTACACGCATCGGCCTATCAGCCAAGATTCTTGCCCAGTCTCGAAGCGTAACCCGGGGTTCTCTCACCACCTGCAGCGACGGTCCCGGGTTGCGCTGCGCTCCACCCGGGCTACGGTTCGCGCATCTGGCAATCCTCGCCTGCGTCCCGATATAAGGCATAGCCTTTGAAACGGAACGAGGACCGAGTGGACCAATCCGCCACCAAGAAACCTGCCCACCCCGCGCCCGTCGCGCCGCGCCGGCCGCATTCCTTCACGCGGCATGGCATCACCGTAACCGACGATTATGCCTGGCTGAAGGACCCGAAATGGCAGGAGGTGCTGCGCGATCCCTCGATCCTTGATCCTGACATCCGCAACTATCTCGAAGCCGAGAACGCCTATACCGAGAGCCTGCTTGGCCACACCGCACCCTTGCAGAAGAAGCTGGTCGCGGAGATGCGCGGGCGGATCAAGGAAGACGATTCCAGCGTGCCCTCGCCCGACGGTCCCTTCGCCTATTTCCGCAAATTCCGCGAGGGCGGGCAGCACGAGATGTTCGGCCGCATGCCGCGCGACGGTGGCGAGGCGCATGTCGTGCTCGACGGCGACGAGTTGGCGAAGGGCCGCGACTATTTCAGGTTCGGCGGCAGCCGGCATTCGCCCGACCACAGGCTGCATGCCTGGAGCGCCGACACCAAAGGCTCGGAATATTTCTCGATCCGCGTGCGCGACTGGGCAACCGGCGCCGATCTCGACGACATCGTCGAGGAGAGCGATGGCGGCGTGGTGTGGAGCCGCGACGCCAGGAGTTTCTTTTACGTCAAGCTCGACGACAACCATCGCCCGATGCAGGTCTGGCGTCATCGGCTCGGCACCCAGCAGGCCGACGACGTGCTAATATACGAAGAGCAGGATTCCGGCTGGTTCACCCATCTGCATGAGAGCGCGAGCGGACGCTTCTGCGTGATCGCGGGCGGCGACCATGAGACCTCCGAACAGCGGCTGATCGATCTCAGAAATCCCGAGGCGCCGCCGCGGCTGATCGCCGAGCGCAAAGAGGGCGTGCAATATTCGATCGCCGACCGCGGCGACGAGCTGTTCATCCTCACCAATGCCGACGGCGCGATCGACTTCAAGGTGGCGACGGCGCCGCTTGGCACGCCCGAGCGCAAGAACTGGCGCGACCTGATCCCGCATCGCGAAGGCATCTACATCCTCGACCTCGAACTTTTCTCCGGCCACATGGTGCGGCTGGAGCGCGCCAATGCGCTGCCGGCGATCGTGATCCGCGATCTCGAGACCTGCGAGGAGCATGCCATCGCCTTCGACGAGGCCGCCTATTCGCTCGACACCATGGGCTCCTACGAATTCGAGACGACGAACCTGCGCTTCTCCTATTCGTCGATGACGACGCCGTCGGAGGTCTACGACTACGACATGACGAAGCGGACGCGGGTGCTGCGCAAGCGCCAGGAGATCCCCTCCGGCCACGACCCGGCCGACTACGTCACCACCCGCATCATGGCGACCTCGCATGACGGCGCAGAGGTGCCGGTCTCGATCCTGCACCGCAAGGATTTCGTCCGCGACGGCTCGGCGCCGCTCCTGCTCTACGGCTACGGCTCCTATGGCATGGCGATGCCGGCCTCCTTCAGCACCAACCGCCTGTCGCTGGTCGACCGTGGCTTTGTCTACGCGATCGCGCATATCCGCGGCGGCGCCGACAAGGGCTGGGGCTGGTATCTCGACGGCAAGCGCGAGAAGAAGACCAACAGCTTCGACGATTTCGCAGCCTCTGCTCGCGCGCTGATCGATGCAAAATACACGAGCACAAAACGCATCGTCGGCCATGGCGGCTCGGCCGGCGGCATGCTGATGGGAGCGGTCGCGAACCGCGTCGGCGAATTGTTCGGCGGCATCGTCGCCGAAGTGCCCTTCGTCGATGTGCTCAACACCATGCTCGACGACACGCTGCCGCTGACGCCGCCGGAATGGCCGGAATGGGGCAACCCGATCGAGAGCGAAAAGGATTTTCGCACCATCCTTTCGTATTCGCCCTACGACAATGTCGCGGCGAAGGACTATCCCGCGATCCTCGCGATGGGCGGCCTCACCGATCCGCGCGTCACCTATTGGGAGCCGGCGAAATGGATCGCGCGATTGCGCGCAACCATGACCGGCGGCGGCCCGGTCCTGCTCCGCACCAACATGGGTGCGGGCCACGGCGGCGCGTCGGGACGCTTCAACCGGCTCGATGAAATCGCGATCGTGTATGCGTTTGCGCTGTGGACGGTGGGGATGGCGGACGCGGCGGCGTAGCAAACGTAGGGTGGGCAAAGCGAAGCGTGCCCACCTTCTCCTGCACCGAGCGTGGATGGTGGGCACGCTGCGCTATGTCCACCCTACGCGTCTGAGATGAGCCTCCGCTCCGCTCCCTCCCCACGTCGTCTCGGGCTTGCGCGCCGCGGCGAAGCCCCTTGGCGAAGCCGGGACCCGGAACCCATAACCACCAAACCTCTTTCTTGAATCCGGCTGTAACTCCGAGTCTTCGTCACCAAAACCGCCTGTGCTTATGGGTCCCGGCTCGCGCTTCGCTTGGCCGGGACGACGGCGGAGTTTGAAGCGCAAACGAGGACGACAACTGAGAAGGAGAGGAGGCCCGATGCCGCGCTACACCAAGACGGATTTTCCTGTCGACAACATCAGGCGCTTTCTCGAGCCCGGGCCGATCGTGCTGGTCTCCTCCGCGCACAGGAATGAGACCAACATCATGACCATGGGCTGGCACATGATCATGGAGTTTCAGCCCTCGCTGGTCGGCTGCTACATCTGGGACGCCAACCATTCCTTCGAATTGATCCGCCGCAGCAAACAATGCGTGATCAACGTGCCGACCGTCGAGTTGGCGCCGACGGTGGTCAGGATCGGCAACAGTTCCGGACGCGACATCGACAAGTTCGCCGAGTTCGGTCTGACGCCCAGGCCCAGCGAGCTGGTGCGCGCGCCGTTGATCCAGGAGTGTTACGCCAATTTCGAATGCCGGCTGATCGATTCAAGCCTGATCCGGAAGTACAGCCTATTCGTGGTGGAAGTGGTGAAAGCGCACGTCGCGACCTCGCCGAAATATCCGAAGACCATCCACTATCGCGGCGACGGCGAGTTCATGATCTCCGGCGAGAACACGCGCAAATATCGCAAGCTGTTCAAGCCAGAGATGTTGTAGCGGCAAGACCATTCGGGCGGCGGCAGCGCCGCCCGAATGTCCGCCATCCTTACGGATTCGTATAGGCCGTCTTCACCGTCGTGTAGAACTCGGCCGCGTATTTGCCCTGCTCGCGTGGACCATAGCTCGAACCCTTTCGGCCGCCGAACGGAACGTGATAGTCGACGCCGGCGATCGGCAGGTTGACCATCACCATGCCGGCCTCGGCGTTGCGCTTGAAGTCGCTGGCGTATTTCAGACTGGTGGTGCAGATGCCGGCCGATAAACCGAACTCCGTATCGTTTGCGGTCGCCAGCGCCTCGGCGTAGTCATTGACGCGAATGACGCCCGCGACCGGTCCGAAGATCTCCTCGCGCGCGATCCGCATCTTGTTGGTCACCTCCGTGAACAGCGCCGGCTGCAGATAGAAGCCGGGCGCATCGCGCTTCAGCCGCTCGCCGCCGAACACCAGCTTCGCTCCCTCGTCCTTGCCGATCGAGAGATATTTCAGGTCCTGATCGAGCTGGTTCTGGTCGACGACCGGGCCGATATCGGTGCCAGCCTTCAGGGCGTCGTCGACCTTGAGGCCGCCCAGACGCTCGGTGAGCGCGGCGACGAACTTGTCGTGAATGCCCTTGGTGATGATCAGGCGCGAGGCCGCCGTGCAGCGCTGGCCGGTGGAGAAGAACGCGCTGTTGACGGCACATTCGACCGCGACCTTCAGGTCGGCGTCGTCGAGAATGACCAGCGGATTCTTGCCGCCCATCTCGAGTTGGAACTTCTTCATCGGCCGCGATGCCACGCAGGCTGCCGCGACCTTCTGGCCCGTCGCCACCGATCCGGTGAAGCTGATCGCGGCGACGTCGGGATGTTCGAGCAGCGCGGCGCCGACCTCGGAGCCACGACCGATCACGAGATTGAGCACGCCTTTGGGCAGGCCGGCACGCTGCAGGATATCGACCAGCGCCCAGGTCGATCCCGGCACCAGGTCAGCCGGCTTGATCACAACCGTGTTGCCATAGGCGAGCGCGGGCGCGATCTTCCAGGCCGGAATCGCGATCGGGAAATTCCAGGGCGTGATCAGGCCGACCACGCCCAGGGCCTCGCGGGTGATCTCGACGTCGATGCCGGGCCGCACCGAGGAAAGCTTCTCGCCGGCCATGCGCAGGCACTCGCCGGCGAAGAACGCGAAAATCTGTCCCGCGCGCGCGGCCTCGCCGATGCCCTCCGGCAGGGTCTTGCCCTCCTCGCGCGACAGCAAGCGGCCCAGTTCATCCTTGCGCGCCAGGATTTCATCTGACGCCTTCTTGAGGATGTCGTAGCGGACCTGCGGCGTCGCACGCGACCATGCTGGGAATGCCGCCTTGGCGGCTGCGACCGCGGCATCAAGCTGGGCGCGGGTGCCGCGCACGGCCTCGCCGACGATGTCGTTGGTATCGGATGGATTGACGTTGGGCGAACGTGCGCCGTCCGACATCCATTCGCCGTCGATCAGATTGTTGAACATCAGCATGGCTTTCCTCCGTCTTGATCGGGCTTGGTGCCAAAGATCGGTTTAAGAGTTCGAGTACGACTCGGAAACGTTTGGGCCGAGTTCATGCTCGAACAACGAAATCTAGCGTCCGTTCCTTTTCCGCCACGCCGCGAAATCGGTCAATGTCTGCGGATCGGTGGCGGGATAGAGGCCGAAGATGCTGCGGCCGTTGCGGACCTCCTCGGCGACGAAATCCTCGAATGCGGTCATCTCGAAGGTTTCCTCGGCGATCTCATCGGCCAGATGCGCGGGGATGACGATGACGCCGTCGCTGTCACCCAGGATCACGTCGCCGGGAAACACCGGCGCGTCGCCGCATCCGATCGGAACGTTGATCTCGATCGCCTGATGCAGCGTCAAATTGGTCGGCGCGCTCGGACGGTGATGATAGGCGGGAAAGCCGAGATTGGCGATCTCAGCGGAATCGCGAAAGCCACCGTCGGAGACGACGCCGGCGACACCGCGCTTCATCAGGCGCGTCACCAGGATGGCGCCGGCAGAGGCGGCGCGCGCATCCTTGCGGCTGTCCATCACCAGGACGGCGCCGGGCGGGCAATCCTCGATCGCCTTGCGCTGCGGGTGCGAGCGGTCGCGGAAGACGTCGAGCTTGTTCAGGTCCTCGCGCGCCGGCATGTAGCGCAGCGTGAAGGCTTCGCCGACCATGGTCGGCTGGTCCGGGCTCAAGGGGTGGACATCCTGGATGCACTGGATGCGGAAGCCACGCTTGTACAGCGCGGTGGCGACGGTGGCGGTGGAGACGGTTTTTAGCTTGTTGCGGGTGGCGTCGCTGAGTTTGGACATATGGACTGCTCCTTCGTCATTCCGGGAGAGATGCTGCTGCTCCCTCTCCCGCTTGCGGGAGAGGGCTGGGGTAAGGGCTCTCTCCGCGAGTCCCCCAGTGGAGAGAGCCCTCACCCGGCGCTGCGCCATAGCCGAAGCTCCGCTTCGGCGTGTCTTAAGAACGGCCGCCGGAGGCGGCCTACGCCTCTCCCGCAAGCGGGAGAGGTGAAGAAGACATCAATAAATCGACGGCTCATCGACCGGCTTGCCGAAGCCCGTCTCCAGAAAATCGAAATCGCAGCCTTCGTTGGCCTGCTTGATGTGGCGCGAGAACATCCAGCCATAGCCGCGCTCGTAGCGGCGCTCCGGCGGCTTCCAGGCGGCGCGGCGACGTTCGAGCTCTTGCTCCGGCACATCGAGGGTGATGCTGCGGGCGGCGACATCAAGGGTGATGCGGTCGCCATTCTGCACCAGCGCGAGCGGGCCGCCGACGTAAGCTTCCGGCGCCACATGCAGGATGCAGGCGCCGTAGCTGGTGCCGCTCATGCGCGCGTCCGAGATCCGCACCATGTCGCGCACGCCCTGCTTCACGAGTTTTGTGGGGATTGGCAGCATGCCCCATTCCGGCATGCCCGGTCCGCCCTGCGGCCCCGCATTGCGCAGGATCAGCACATGATCGGCGGTGACGTCGAGGTTGGGATCATCGACCGCCTTCTTCATCGAGGGGTAATCATCGAACACCAGCGCCGGGCCTGAATGCTTCAGGAAGCGCGGATCGCAGGCGCTGGGCTTGATCACGCAGCCGTCGGGGGCGAGATTGCCCTTGAGTACCGCGAGCGCACCCTCCTTGTAGATCGGGTTCGCGACGCTGCGGATGACATCGTCATTATAGACTTCGGCGCGGGCGATATTCTCCCCCAGCGTCCTGCCGGTCACGGTCAGGCAGTCGAGATGCAGATGATCCTTGATCCGGCTCATCAGCGCCGGCAGCCCGCCGGCATAGAAGAAATCCTCCATCAGATAGAGATCGCCGCTCGGGCGGACATTGGCGATGACAGGCACCTCGCGGCTCGCCTTCTCGAAATCGTCGAGGGAGATGTCCTGGCCGGCGCGGCGGGCCTGTGCGATCAGATGGATGATCGCGTTGGTCGAGCAGCCCATCGCCATCGCAACCGTGATCGCGTTCTCGAACGCTTTCCGCGTCTGGATCCGTTGCGGGGTCAGATCCTCCCAGACCATGTCGACGACGCGGCGGCCGCATTCGGAGGCCATGCGGATGTGACCGGCATCCGCCGCCGGAATCGAGGAGGCACCCGGCAGCGTCATGCCGATGGATTCGGCGATGGCGGTCATGGTGGAGGCGGTGCCCATGGTCATGCAGGTGCCGTAGCTGCGGGCGATGCCGGCTTCCATGTCGACCCAGTCATCATCGGAAATCTTGCCGGCACGCCGCTCGTCCCAATATTTCCAGGCGTCCGATCCCGAACCCAGCGTGCGGCCCTTCCAGTTGCCGCGCAGCATCGGGCCGGCCGGCAGATAGATCGTGGGCAGGTTCATGGAGGTGGCGGCGAGCAACAGCGCCGGCGTGGTCTTGTCGCAGCCGCCCATCAGCACGACGCCATCGACCGGATGGCCGCGCAGCAGTTCTTCCGCGTCCATCGCCAGCATGTTGCGATAGAGCATGGTGGTCGGCTTCAGGAACGATTCCGACAGCGACAGCGCCGGCAGTTCCATCGGAAAGCCGCCCGCCATCAGCACGCCGCGCTTGACGTCATCGACGCGGCTCTTGAAATGCATGTGACAGGGCTGGGCGTCCGACCAGGTGTTGATGATCGCGATCACCGGCCGGTCCTTCCACTCCTCCGGCGCATAACCCATCTGCATGGCGCGCGAACGGTGGCCGAAGGCCCTGAGATCATCGGGGGCGAACCAGCGCGCGCTGCGGAGTTGGTCGGGCCGCTTCCTCTTATCGCTCATGTCTGGGTGCCCCACTTCTGGACTGTGTTCCGCTCGATGGTGCGGAAGATCAGGTTTTCGACGATCAGGCCGATGATGATCACCGTCAACAATCCGGCGAACACGGCGGGAATGTCGAGCAGGTTGCGGTTCTCAAAGATGTACCAGCCGAGGCCCCCCTGTCCCGACGACACTCCGAACACCAGTTCGGCGGCGATCAACGTGCGCCAGGCAAAGGCCCAACCGATCTTCAGCCCGGTCAGGATCGAACTGAAAGCCGCCGGGATCAGGATGCGCGCCACATAGGGTAGTCCACGCAGGCCATAATTGCGGCCGACCATGCGCAGCGTGTTGGAGACGCTCTTGAAACCCGCATGGGTGTTGAGCGCCACCGGCCAGAGAACGGAATGAATCAGCACGAACACAAGACTGCCATTGCCAAGCCCGAACCAGATCAGTGCAAGCGGCAAGAGCGCGATCGCCGGCAACGGGTTGAACATCGCCGTGATCGTCTCGAGGAAATCCGTGCCGATGCGAGTCGAGATCGCGAGGATGGTCAAGATCGAGGCCAGGGCGATGCCGGCGGAATAACCCATAAACAGTACTTTTAGCGACGCCCATGCCCGCATCGGGATGGTGCCGTCGCGCACCTTCTCGAACATCGTGATGACGGTGTCATGGAAGGTCGGGAACAGCAGGGGATTGTCGAGCAACAGACCGTAAGCTTCCCAGGCTGCCGCCAGGAAGACAATGATGAGCCCCTTGCGCACAAATCCGTCGTTCCAGAGCAGCTCCCACACACTGAGCTTGCGCTCGACCTCGCTTGCGGCCGGCGCGGCCACTGCGTTGCCCTCGCGCAGCAGGATGGTTGCCTCTCTCATCGCGCCCCTCCTCAGTGTGCGGTTGCCGCCTCGGCGAACAGCAGATCGTGTATCTGCTTCTCCAGCCGTGCAGCGCTGCCGTCTTCGCTGGAGACGCGGTCGACGTCAGCGACCTCGGCCTTCACCCGCCCCGGATGCGGCGACAGCAGCAGGATGCGGTTGCCGATCTTGATAGCTTCCGCGATTGAATGGGTGACGAACAGCACGGTGAACTTGGTCTCAGACCAGAGCAGCAGCAATTCGTCCTGGCAAGTCCGTCGCGTCAGCGCATCCAGCGCCGCGAACGGCTCGTCCATCAGCAGAATGTCCGGCTCCATCGCCATGCCGCGCGCGATCGCGACGCGCTGCTTCATGCCGCCGGACAACGTATGCGGATAATTGTCAACCACGCGAGTCAGCCCGACCTTCTCGATATAGGCCCGCGCCTTCGCCTCGGCTTCCTTGCGAGGTAGCCGCCGCGCGGTCAGGAGCGGAAACATCACATTCTCCAGCACGGTTTTCCACGGCAGGAGTTGATCGAACTCCTGAAAGATCATCATCCGATCGGCGCCTGGCTCGACGATCTCGCGGCCGTCAATCCGCATCTTGCCCTCGCTGGGCTGCAAGTACCCGCCGACCGCCTTCAGCAGCGTGGATTTGCCGCAGCCGGACGGCCCGAGCAGCACGAAGCGATCGGAGCGATCGACCGTGAAGGAGACGCGTTCGGTCGCCGTGATGACCGCGTTCGACGTCTTGTAGCGCAGCGTTACGTCGGAGACGTTAAGGAGCGGCGCCATGGGATCAACTGCCCTTCAGGTCGTGCGCGACCGGCAGGTAATAGTCGGTCCACGCCTTGGGCTGCGTCTTCAGCGTGCCCGTCCTGAAGAGATGGTTGGCGAATTTCATGGTGCCCTGCGGCTCCAGATTCCACTCCATCATGCCGGGCTCCTTCAGCCAGGCCAGCAAATCTTCAACTGACGTCTTGTCGCCAGTGATCTCCTTGTAGATTTCGACCGCGAGCTTGGGATCGCTTCGGATCAGGTCATGCGCCTCCTTGGTCGCCAGCCGCACGGCCTGGATGATTTTAGGATTGGCGTCGGCGAATTTCGTCGTGGTGAAGAATTGCGCCTGGCTAAGCGGGCCGCCCATCACGTCAGGCGAGTTCAGCACGACATGCGCGCCCGGCACATTCTTCATCTCAAGGAAGGTAAAGGGAGGGATCGAGAAATGACTGCGCACCTCATGCTGCGGATTGGACATTGCTGCATAGGCATCGGGGTGGCCGAGCTGCACGGTGTTGGGATCGAGCTTCGACCATTGATCCGGGCCGAACAACTCGCCGGCCGCGATCTGCAGCACGATGGCCTGCGTCGAGACCTTCACGGTCGGCAACGCGATTTTATCGTTCGGCCCAAAATCCTTCAGCGACTTGATGTTGGGATCGCGGCTGATCAGCGTCATCGGCTGCGCAGAAGTGGCGACAATGCCTTTCACGCCGCCGCGGGTACGATCCCATAGCAGCAAGAGATTGCCGGTGCCGGTATTGAGGATGTCGACGCCGCCCGCAAGCAGCGCATCGGTCTGCGCGCCGCCGCTAGAGAACGTCAGCCATTTGGTGGTGACGCCGGGCACGCCAAGCGCCGCGGCATGTTTCTCGATCAGCTTCTGCTTCTCGATAATGTGGCTCGGAATATAGAAGATACCCGGCTGCCGCGACAGGGCGATTTCGGTCTTTTGCTGCGCCAGTGCCGCCGAGCCCTGCAGCAGACCAACCGCCACGGCGGCGCCCGCAAGCGTCCGCCACATCATCCTGTTCATTACGCGTTTCCTCTGAGGGTTGCGGATTGACCACCCCGGGGGAGATGCACTAATGTATTAGTGCATCGTTGGCAAGCCTCTCGCCGGGCGTAACGGCAATTCAAATGGATCAACCCGCAATCGGCCAGCGTCGTGTCGTCCCGCGATCGAGCGGGCTGCTCGATCGCGACCGTCAGGCGGCGCCGCAGGTGTTTGAGCGCCTGCGCGGCATGATCATCGCGCTGGAACTGCCGCCGGGCTCCCCGCTGTCGCGCGCCGCGCTGGCAGAACAGTTCGGGGTTTCCTCGACGCCTATCCGCGACGCGCTGAAGCGGCTCGAGGAGGAAGGTCTCGTCGAGGTGTTCCCGCAATATGCGACGGTCGTCAGCCGGATCGACCTGCGCCGCGCGCAGCAGGCACATTTCCTGCGCCAGGCGCTCGAGCTGGAGATCGTGCGCGTGCTTGCGCTGAAACCGGACGAGGCGCTCGTCGCCCAGTTCAACTCCACCATCGCGCGGCAACAGCAGTTTGCAAAGGCCGGCGCCTTCGAGAAATTCATGGCCGCCGACAACGAGTTCCATGCGCAGCTATACGAGGCCGCCGACAAGCAAGAGCTCTGGACCCTCATGCGCAGCCGCAGCGGACATATCGACCGGTTGCGCCGGCTGCATCTGCCCTCGCCCGGCAAGGCGCAGGATATCGTCCGCCATCACAAGCTGATCGCCAAGGCTATCGCCGGCGGTGAGCCGGAGGAAGCGCAAAAACATCTGCGAACCCATTTGTCGGGGACGCTGAGCGAGCTCGCGCAGATCCGCGCGCGGCATCCGCACTATTTCAACGACTGATGCGCGGCGCGTAGGCGTCGAACTGATTTTTCTTCGAATTGTCATCCCGCTTTGGCTCTTTGTATGAGCATGATCTCCGCGCAAACGCTTTTGCGTTTGTCGCGAGGGAAAACCGATTTCCACTTTTCCGGATCATGCTCTAGCATCAGTCGCCCGAGCCGGGATGACACCCCGTCGCCTGGTCCGGACAGAGGAAGGCCGCGACCGCACAGATGACGCTCACAACCAGACTCGCCATCGCCATGATTGCGCTGGTTGCGATCGCAGTGGGCGCGGTCGCATGGCTGAGCTATCGCAACCTGGAACAGGCGTTCGTGCCGCGCGTGCTCGACCGGATCGAGACCTATTCGCGCTTTGTGGCGGGCGACCTGACTTCCTATGCCGACAGCGCGCGCGCCGACATCGTGATCTTTCGCGATTTTGCCGCGGTGATCGGCATGATGCGGGCCCGTCTCAACGACGGGACGGATCCGGTCGATCATGTCAGCGAGGCGCTGTGGCGGGAGCGGCTGGAAAACCGCCTGGCCGCGCAGCTCGCGATCAAGCCGGCTTACGCGCGGCTGCGTTATATCGGCGTTGCCGATGGCGGGCACGAGATCGTCCGCGCCGACCGTTCGGCGCCGGACGGCGCCGTTCGCGCCGTGCCGGAGGCAGAGTTGCCGCGCGCCGGTGACGCGCCCTATTTCCGCGACACGCTCGCACTTGGTGTCGGCGGAATCTATGTCTCGCCGGTCGACTTGGACAAGGATGCCGGCGCGGCGCAGCCGGCGCCGATCCTGCGGGTGGCGACGACGGTGCCGGCGACCGACGGCAAGCCGTTCGGGATCATCCTGATCGAGATCGACATGCGGGGCGAGTTGGACCGCGTGCGGAGTTCGGTACGGCCCGGCGAAGCGGCCTATGTGGTCGACGGCCGGGGCAACTACCTCGTCCATCCCGACCGCACCCGTGAATTCGGCGCGCAGACAGGAGCCGATTGGCGGCGCGACTTTCCCTATCTGGCGTCGGCGCCGGGCACCACGCTGGCCTTCTCGCGCATGGTCGAAGGTTCGGGCGGACGGCCCAACGGCGTGGCGCTGGCGCCCGCGCTGCTCGTCGACAATCAATGGATCGCGGTGATCGAGACGGTTCCGAACGCCGTGTTCATGGCGCCGGCGGCGACGATCCGCAACAGTTCGATCGTCGTCGGCCTGCTAGCCGTGCTGGCCGCGGCGGGACTGGCGATCCTGATCGCGAGGTCGCTGATGCGGCCGATCCGGCAATTGACGGCGGCGATCGAGAGCGTCGCACAGAAGGGCACGGACGCAATTCCGGTCGACGCGCCGGGCGAGACCGGCGTGCTGGCGCGCGCCTTCGTGCGCGTGATCAATGAGGTGAACGCCAAGACGGTTGCGCTCGAGCGCGAGGTGGTCGAACATTTGCGGACCGAAGCCGCGCGGGACCGCCTCGCCGGGCGCGAGCGCCTGTTCAGCGCCGCGGTCGAATCCGCCAACGACGCCGTCATCACGCACTCGCTGGATGGCATCGTCACCGGCTGGAACCCGGCCGCGGAGCGGCTGTTCGGCTATACCGCGACTGAGGCGGTGGGCCGGCACATCTCGCTGATCGTGCCGCCCGACCGCACCGCAGAGACAGACGACGTGGTACGCCGGATCGGCTGGGGCGAAACGATCGCGAACAACGAGACCGTGCGCCTGCGCAAGGACGGCACGCCGGTTGAGGTCTCGCTCTCGATCTCGCCGATCAAGTCGGCATCCGGCGCCATCATCGGCATCTGCAAGACCGCGCGCGACATGACCGAAAGCCGCAAGGCGCAGGAGAATTTGCGCGAGAGCGAACAACTGGCGCGCGGCATCATCAACAGCGCGCTCGACGCCTTCGTGCAGATCGATCAGAAGGGCGTCATCCGCTACTGGAATCCGCAAGCCGCAAGCCTATTCGGATGGCCTCACGAGGAGGCGCTCGGGAAGAACGTATTCGAGCTGCTCGGGCGGCCGGACGGCCCGCTCAGGGCGGCGCTGGGGGCCTTCCTGCAATCAGGCGGCGTACAGTTGCAACAGCCGCGCCGCGAGGTGCTGGCACGGCGGCGCGACGGCACGGAGTTCACCGCGGAACTGAGCATCGCCGCGCTGAAGACCCGCGACGGTTTCGTGTTCAACGGCTTCGTCCGCGACCTCACCGACAAGATCGCCGCCGAGGAGCGCATGAGGCAGGCGGAGAAGATGGAGGCCGTCGGCCAGCTCACCGGCGGCATCGCGCATGACTTCAACAACATCCTCACCGTCATCACCGGCACGATCGAGATCCTGGCCGACGCGGTGAAGAACGAGCCGCAGCTTGCCGCGATCACCAAGATGATCGACGAGGCGGCCGGGCGCGGCGCCGAGCTCACCCAGCATCTCCTTGCATTCGCCCGCAAGCAGCCGCTCGACCCACGCGAGATCGACGTCAACCTCCTGATCGTCGAGACCACCAAGCTGTTGCAGCGAACGCTCGGCGAGCATGTCGAGATTGAATCGATCTTCGAGGACGAGACCTGCCTTGCGGTCGTCGACCCCAACCAGCTCGTCACCGCAATCCTCAACCTCGCGCTCAACGCCCGCGATGCGATGTCCAATGGCGGCAAGCTCGTGCTCGAGACCGGCACCGTCTTCCTCGACGAAACCTACGCGAAACTGCAGGGCGACGTCCGGCCGGGGCGCTATGCCATGATCGCGGTGAGCGACACCGGCACCGGAATCCCCTCCGACATCATCGACAAGGTGTTCAACCCGTTCTTCACCTCGAAGGGTCCCGGCAAGGGCACCGGGCTCGGCCTGAGCATGGTCTACGGCTTCATCAAGCAGTCAGCGGGGCACATCAAGATCTACAGCGAGGAAGGCCACGGCACCACGGTCAAGATGTACCTGCCGCCTGCGACCCGCGCGACGGCCTCGATCGAGCCGACGTTCGCGGCCAGGCTCGAGGGCGGGAACGAGACCATCCTCGTCGTCGAGGACGACAAGCTGGTGCGCGACTATGTGCTGACGCAATTGCACTCGCTCGGCTATGTCACGCTGGCTGCCGCAAACGCCGCAGACGCGCTCGCCATCGCCCGCGCCGACCGGCCGTTCGACCTCTTGTTCACCGACGTGATCATGCCCGGCATGAACGGCCGCCAGCTCGCCGAGGAGATCCACAAGCTGAAGCCCGACGTGAAGGTGCTGTTCACCTCGGGCTACACCGAGAATGCCATCATCCATCACGGCCGGCTGGACGAAGGCGTGCTCTTGCTGGCGAAGCCCTATCGCAAGTCGGACATGGCGATCATGATCCGCAAGGCGCTCAGCGCATAGGGCTGCCAGCTCAAATGCGAAAGATGTTGCAATATCTCACAGCAAATAACGCTGTCGTCCCGGGCTTGACCCGGGACCCATAACCACAGGCATATGTGATGTAAAACGCTGTGGCCGCCCGTTCGCGCCGCAACCAACATTTGTGGTTATGGGTCCCGGCTCAAGGCCGGGACGGCGAATTAGGCCGAGCGCTGTTGCTGCTGCTGCGCGGTCATCACGATGCGCACGAGGTCGGCGGCGTTCCTGGCGCCGAGCTTCTTCATGATGTTGGCGCGATGGTCTTCGATCGTGCGCGGGCTGATGCCGAGGTGACGTCCTGCTTCCTTGTTGGAAGCGCCCGCCGTGAATTGTTCCAGCACCTCGCGCTCACGCCGCGTCAATGGCTCGCGTCCCGGAAAATGCAGCGTCGCGATCCGCGATGCGGAACTGTCGGCCTGCCGCCGCGTATAGGCGCCGATCGCCTCATCGAGGCGGGCGACGATTTCGCTGCCGCGGAACGGTTTCTCGATGAAGTCAAGCGCGCCGTTCTTGATGGCGCTGACGGCCATCGCGATGTCGCCCTGTCCCGAGATCATGAAGATCGGCGCCGGATAATCCTCGCCGTGCAGTTCCCTTAGAATATCGAGGCCGGATTTGCCGGGGATGTGCACGTCGAGCAGGATGCAGGCCGGCGTCCTGGTTCGCGCGACCGACAACAGCGCCGCGCCGTCGGCAAAACAGATCACCTGATAGCCGGCTGCGGACAGGACCATCGAAAGCGTGTCGCGGACGGCGGGATCGTCGTCGACTACGAAAATCTCCCCGCGGGAGGGGGCACTCTCAGCCATAGGTCATTCGTCCCTGAGTGGTGAAACCTGCAAACCGAACAATGGCTCCAATCGACATCGCACCGAACTGGCCCGTATTTGTACGGGACGACGGCTTAACGCACAAGTAGCACCGGGGTCCCTAAAGATAGGCCACCGTGGAGAATGCGCATGCAGAAAGCTGCAAAAAGCGATATCGTCATTGAGGCCGTCGACGGAAACGACGCCTATCAATCAATCGTCTCGGACCTGATGTGTCTGATCGGGCAGGTGCAGGCGAGCCTGTTGCGGATTGAGAGCGCGATCGCCTGCGAAACCTCGCCTGCTTCCACTGACGCCGCCGACACCGGCATTATCGTGCTTGATGACGTCACGCCCCGCTACGCCAAAGCGGGGGCGGTGCTGAAGGCATGCGACGCCGGCCTTGGCGCGGCCCTCGAGTTCCTGCTCGAGGCCAAGGCAATGGAGCACCGCCTGAACTAGAGATTCTTGTTTTGACGCGTTTTCTTCACGCGAACCGGTGTCCACTTCGCTCGAAAACGCTCTAGCTCGAGGTCTTGCGGCTTTCAGTTCCCTCCGCTGCGGCGACGCGCTTCTTCACAGGCCTGCCCCGGATGAACTGGATGTCCATCTCGGTGCCGTTGACGCGGACCAGTTCGCAGCGGCGGTAGGCAAGCCCGGTCGAGGACAGCAGCAGGAAGAACTCCTTAAGATTAAGGCCCTGGATCGAGCCTTCGACATTCAGCGCCGCGTCATTCTCGGAGATGGCGTTGAGCACGCAATTGCGCCGCCAGGTTCCATCGATGGCCATGATGCACACCTCATAGCCGCGACTGAATGTCACCCGCTCCGCTGCCCTGCTGGTCTCCTTCATCGTCAGCGTCCTCCGATCGCGGCCATCCTGGGCATCGCGGCAGCCGCCATCGGGGCGACCGCGGGACGCGTGCCGGTCGGCCGATAGAGGCCGCGCTTTTCAGGACAGGGTTTGAAGACGTCGGTCAGGCCGACGACGGTTTCGGCCGCGCCGAGCACCAGGAAGCCGTCTGTCTCGAGGGACCTGGCGAGGCGGTTGAAGACGTTGATCTTGGTGTCCTGGTCGAAATAGATCAGGACGTTGCGGCAGAAGATGACGTCGAAAGTGCCGAGCTGCGAGAAGTCGTGCAGCAGGTTGAGCTGCCGGTGCTGCACCATCGCGCGGATGTCGGCATTGACCTGCCAGATCTCGCCGTTCTGCTTGAAATACTTGACCAGCAATTGGATCGGCAGGCCGCGCTGCACCTCGAACTGGCTGTAGATTCCGGCCTTGGATTTCTCCAGCACTTCCTGCGACAGATCGGTCGCGAGGATCTCGGTGCGCCAGCCCGCAAGCTGCGCGCTCATCTCCTTCAGGCACATCGCCAGCGAATAGGGCTCCTGCCCGGTCGAGCCGGCGGCGCACCAGATCCGGATCGTCCTGCGGCCCGCCCGCGCCTTCAACAGCTCCGGGATGATCGTATCGCGGAAATGATCGAACGGCGCCTTGTCGCGGAAGAAGAAGGTCTCGTTGGTGGTCATGGCCTCGACCGCCTGCGCGATATGGCGGGCCGATCCGCCCCTCATCTTCTGCACGAGATCGTCGATACCGGAGAGGCCGCATTTGCGCGACAGCGGCAGCAGGCGGCTTTCGATCAGATATTGCTTGTCCGCGGACAGGTCGAGACCGGAATGGTCCTTGAGCAATTTACGCAGATACTCGTAGTCGGAAGCGTTCACGGCGGCCTCTCAGCGCAAGGGATTTTCGAACGATCAGGCGGGCATCGAGGCTGCGATCAGGCCGACTGCGTGGAACTTGGCGGCGATGATGTCCTTGTCGAACGGCTTCATGATGTATTCGTCGGCGCCCGCCTCGAGCGCGCGCGAGATGTGATCGATGTTGTTCTCGGTCGTGCAGAACACGACCCTGGGCAGGTCACCGCCGGGCAGCCGGCGCAGATGGAGCAGGAATTCATGGCCGTCCATCACCGGCATGTTCCAGTCGAGCAGCACCGCTGCGGGCATGGCGCGCCGGCAGGCGTCCAGTGCCCGCTCGCCGTTCTCGGCCTCGATGATCTGGAAATTGAGTTCTTCCAGGAAGCGGCGCGCGATTTTCCGCACCACGCTGGAATCATCGACGACAAGGCAGGTCCGCGCCTGCTCGCCGACACGGGGATCGTCCATCTGAATTCGCCTCTCGATTGTTCTTGTAGATGCTGGTCAATCGATAGGCCTTGGCGGCTCACAACCACTTAATTTTACCGTCCGTGCGAATACGGATGGCATGTTGATACCGTGCGGCGCGGCCGATGCCGAACGCCTCGGAATCGATCGCTGCCGCGTACCGGCACGAAGGCAATGAATTCGTTGGAGTTTTCGCGTGCGAGGGCGGGCCGGCAGGCTCAGGCCGCGGCGCGCTGCTGCTCGCGCTGCATCAGCTTGCGGATTTCCTTGAGCGCCTTGTAAAGCGCGCCGTCCGCCACATGACGGTTAACCAGATCGAGCGCCTCGCCCGTGCTGGCGTCGGCCTCCCGCAGCTCCTTGGCGAAGCCGAGATAGGCGGTCCGATAACGCTGGACCTCGTTCTTCAGGTACATGGTCTGGACGCAATGATAGAGCCGCCTCGCCGGGGTGTTGGCGGTCTCCGCGGTCACGGTGTCCCGTTCGCGCAGGATCGGCGCTTCGCCGTCGATCAGGAAGGAAGTGCGGGTGCCGGAGTTGATCAGCACGGTCTCGCCGATGACGATCCGTTCAAACGGCTTCAGCTCGACGCGTAACGGCATGATCGTCTCCTTTTCTAGGCAACGGCTTTTCTAGGCAACGGCTTTTCTAGATAAAGACCTGGGCGTTTGCTCGCCCTCGATCTTCGAAATCTTCGTCGCGCAAACCGGCGTTGGGCACGCCGCCATCCGGTCTCGCAATTCGTCAGTCCGAAAGCGGCGGAGTTGCCTCCGCCGCTTCCGTGTTCGGTTTCGTCGCAGCGCTCAGCGGAGGAGCTGGAGCACGCTCTGCTGGCTCTGGTTGGCGAGCGCCAGCGCGGACACCGCGATCGACTGGCGGGTCGACAGCGCCTGGCTGTTGGCCGCTTCCTCGTTGGTGTCGGCCAGCGTCAGGTTGGACGAGCCGGTCTGCAGCACGTTGATCAGGTTCTTGGAGAAGTCCTGACGGATCTGCACGACCGACAGGTTCGAGCCGAAGGCCGACGCCTGCGAACGCAGCGTGCTCGACGCGTTGTTCAGCGAAGTGAGAACCTTTTGGGTGCTGTCGTTGTCGATGAAGTCGGTCCCGGAAGTCAGCGCCGCCAAGCCGAGGCCGCCCGGATCGTCGGTCACGCCGTTGATCGTCAGCGACGACTTGCCGGTTTCGTTGAACACCAGCTTGAGCTGGTCGCCGTTCAGCAGGTTGATGCCGTTGAAGGAGGCATCCTGCGCCGTCGTCTTGATCTGGTCGATCACAATATTGTACTGGCGCACCAGATCCGCGCGGGTGTTCTGCGCGTTGATGTCCTTGACAGGTGCGGTCGTGGTGAGGGTCCCGAGCAGGCCGCTGGCACCCGTGGCGCTGCCGGTGATCTTGCCGGTCAGATCAACCGACGCATCGTCGTTCGCAGTCGTGATGCTCAGCTTGCCATCGCTGGAGATCGAAGCCGTCAGGTTGCTGTCTGCGAGCTTCTTGTTCAGGTCGTCCAGGGTATTCACCGCACCGGCGCCGGTTCCGATGGTGATGGTCTGAGCCGCCTTGCTGCCGATCGCATCGATGCTGAGGACCTGATTATTCTTGGTATTGGTCGGCTTGGTCTCACCTGTCGTCAGGCCGAGCTTGGCGAGGACGGTGCCGGTTCCACCGAGGGTGATGCTGTTGGTCTTGTCGCTAGCGGCGTTGCTGATGGTCAGAACGTTGCCCGCGCTGATCGACGATGTGCCTCCAGTGATGCCGTCGATCGCCGCAAGGACGTCGCTAACCTTGCCGCCGGCGGTCGACGACAGGCTGACCGTCACGTTGCCGGTGGTGGCATCGGTTGTGGATGCAGCATCGGCCGCGGCGCCCGTCACGAAACTGATCGTCTTGCCATTGACGGTAAAGGAGTCGTTATTCGCGAAACCGGCAGCCGCCAGCGTTTCCGTACCAGCCAGGTTGGTCACCGCAGTGCCCGATACGGTCGCAGCCGTGTCTGCATCGCCGAGCAGGTTCGTGGCAGTCGCGCCGGTTACGGCCGCCGACGTGGCGGTCGACTTGGACGAATAGCCCGAGGTCGCCTGCAGCGCCTGGTTGGCGATCGACTTGGCGCTGTCGACCAGCTTCTGCAGCGAAGTGATGCCAGTGTTGGCTGCCTGCAGCACCTGCACGCCATTGCCGATGCCATCGAGCAGGTTGTTGATGTCGCTGGCGCGGTTGTCGAGCGAGGCGGCGGTGAAATAGTTGGTGGGATTGTCGAGGGCCGAGTTGACCTTCTTGCCAGTCGAAAGGTGGCTCTGCGTGGTGGCGAGTAGATCAGCGGTCGACTGCAGCGAGAGCAGGTTCTGGCGAACCGAAGACGAAAGAATAATGCCGGACATAGTTTGATACCCTTCTGGATGAACACACGATTGACGCAGCCGCCGGAAATTTCACTCCCGCGACCGTGCCACACTGTTCCGGCGGCGCTACCCGTTCGTTAAATCGCTCCTCAGTACAAATACCCAGAAACTCCACGCGCAGACGCATTTCTCAGTAATTCTACTGAGATAATCGCAAGTGTGAATGCGCAGATCGAAACAGCAGCACGCACGATGGATTGCGATTGCGGATCGCACGCGGCAGGCAAATCTCGTCGTCGACAGACAAAGCGAGTGTGATGGATTTGTGCTCTTCACCGCGATCGAGAGAGCGTCGCGCCAAGACTTTGATTCAAATCGTCGTCGCGCGGCTTTCTTTTCGAATTCTGTGGGAATGTTTCGTGCTTGTCTCGTCGGAGAAGACAGCCACGTTGCGCTAGAGCATTTTCGGTTCTGATTGAATCAGAACCGAAGCTCTAGATTCTTGTTTTGACGCGTTTTCTTCACGCGAACCGGTGTCCACTTCGCTCGAAAACGCGCTAACAAGTTCCTTTCAATCGTGCGCGTGGTATTTCGCATACACACGGTGCCACCATTCGCACAGCCGTCCGCCGTTGATCGCTTGTCCCGCGGCGTCGACATCCTCAGCGCAGCTTCCTCGCGCGAATCAGCGCGCGATTTTTTGTTCGGTCGCAAACGAAAACGTCTGTCTGCCCGGTAAGGTGTATAGTCTCTCGCGTGTAGCTCTTGTGCAATCTTGAGGGAAAGCTATTCTTCGCGTTATCCGACATGCCATGAGTAGGTGACGCGAGACCGTGAGCTCCCGCCTTTCGGCAGGAGAGGGAATGTCTGGATCATCGCGTCCGTCCAATCATCTGTTGCAGACTCTGCCAGCGGCGGAATTCGAGTTGCTGCGGCCGCATCTCGCAATCGTCGAACTGACGAAAGATACCGTGCTGTTCGAGGCCGGTGCGCCGATCGGCGATGTCTATCTGCCGCATAGCGGCGTGGTTTCACTGATCGTCGGCTTCGCGGAAGGTGAGACCGTCGAAGTCGCCAAGATTGGACGCGACAGCATTGTCGGCGGCACTGCCGTGCTCCATGACGGACCATCGCTGGCGGACGCCGTCGTCATCATACCCGGCATCGCCTCGGTTCTCGCAACCGATCGGCTGCGCGCCGCGATGGAGGCAAGCAGCGCTCTGCGGCAAGTTCTGGTCAGGCACCAGCAGGCGCTGTCGGTGCAGGCCCAGCAGGCCGCGACATGTCATGCATCTCACACGGTCGAATCCCGGCTGTCGCGCTGGCTGCTGCACACGCGAGAGTTGTGCGGCGGAGGACCACTCGCGTTGACCCAGGAATGTCTGTCGCAGCTGCTCGGCGTTCGGCGCAATGCCATTTCGATCGTGGCACACGCATTCCAGGAGGCCGGCCTGATCCGCTATAGCCGCGGGAATATCGAAATCATCGATCTCGAAGGTCTGCAGAAAGCCGCCTGCGAGTGCTACACCGCGGTGAGGACGCAATGCGGTCGACTGCTCAAGACGGAATGAGAAGCCCTCTAAAGCATTTTCGGTTCTGATGGAATCAGAACCGAAGCTCTAGATTCTTATTTTGACGCGTTTTCTGCGCAGATAGGTCTACGCAGTCTGCGTAAACATGATTGCTATGCGAACCGGTGTCCACTGCGCTCGAAAACGCTCTGAGCAGCGGAACCTGCGTCGCTGAGGCCACAGTCGCCGGCGAGTATCAAACGACATCCGTCAAATGGACAGGTTTTCCTTGCCCGCGATGCGCAGCAAGGCCATCTTGCAACTCGGGCAGCGTGTGTCGGCTGCCAGGCCGAGATACACGCTAGCAATGAGGCAGGAGACTGCTTTGGATTCGGTTCCTCGTCCGCTAAACGGATTCTTGTCCGCACTATCGGCATCCGATTTCGAACTGATCCGCCCGCACCTGCGCACAGTCGATCTCATCCAGGACATGGTCCTCGTCGAGGCCGGCGAAATAGTCAAGCGTGCCTACCTGCCGCACAAGGGTGCGATTTCCCTGGTCGTGAAGGTCGGGCGCGGCGAGCACGTGCAGATCGCCTTGGTCGGGCGCGACAGCATCTTCGGCGCGTTCGCCGCGCTGGGGGACGCGACCGCACTGAACAGCGCGGTGGTGGTGGTGCCCGGCATCGCTTCGACCATCGACCTCGAGCAGCTTCGCTTCGCCGCCGACCAGAGCGCGACGCTGCGCTACGCGCTGGCGCGGCACGGACTTGCGGTCGATGCGCAGGTCCAGCAGACCGCCGGCTGCAACGCTTCGCACACCGTGGAATCGCGGCTCGCACGATGCCTCCTGCACACTCGCGACCTGTCCGGAAGCGACAAGATCGTGCTGACGCAGGAAGCAATGGCGCAGATGATCGGCGCGCGCCGCAACAGCGTCTCGCTGGTCGCGCACACGCTTCAGCAGGCGGATTTCATCCACTACAGCCGAGGCCATATCGAGATCACCAATCTCGACGGCCTGATGAAGACCTCTTGCGAATGCTACGCGACGGTGAAAGCCCAATACACCCGCCTGATTCAGGGGTGCGATTCGGTTACGCCATAAGCGCAACCGCGCGCTTGCTTCCCGGGTGGAAACCCGGCCGTACTTCTACGGCTCTCAATTTTCACGGACGGCTAAGCTTAACCGGCGATAATCGACGTGAACACGGGAGAGCTGACATGTTCACGTTCGAAACGACGGACCAGAAGGAAGCCAGGCGTTTTCGTATCGCACAGTTCAACGGCAGGACCGTGACCGCACGTTCGGCCGGCGCGACGGTCACAGGTCACGTTCGATCCATCGTGGAAAACAAGTCGAGCGTTCCGGCGGCCTGGACCATCACGATCATCCGGGAGACGCCGAAGCCCGCCACTGCGAACCTGCGGTCAGCCCCGCGCATCCGCACCTTCGCGGAAGATTACCTCTGAACGACGTAGCCCGGGTGGAGCGAACGCGTAACCCGGGAGATTCACGCAGGTGTCGACCGCGGCCCCGGGTTACGCTGGCGCTTCACCCGGGCTACGATGCTATCAATTTGAATCGAATCGTTATTTGCTTAAGCGCAAGCTCCGCGCAAGTGCGTCGTGCTTTATGACGCTTCACTGCCCCCGCCTGCGGCGTGCGTTGCCGCCTCTGGCTGCCATCCAATCCATCGCGCTCGACAGATCAGGACGACTGCATCAGCGCCTTGCGGACGAGCTCGGCGGTGTTGCGCGCGCCGAGCTTGCGCATCGCTTCGGCGCGATGGCTTTCGAATGTCCGCGGGCTGATCTTCATGTGCAGCGCGCCCTGCTTGTTCGAATAGCCCTCGCTGATGAGACGGAGCACCTCGCGCTCGCGCCTGGTGAGCGGCTTCTGGCCGGCCTTGGATGTAACCGTCACCTTTGGCGGCCGGCTTTCGTCCTTGATGTGCGCGGGCGGATTGTCCCATCCGGCCTTCTGATCGATGACGGTAGCGGCTCCCGGATGAATCTCCGAAATCTGCTTCAGCATCGCGCAGACGCGCTCGGTCTGCTGCAGGGCGTTCTCGACCACCTGCTGCAGGTAGATTCGGGCTGCCGGCGAATGCGCGAACTGATGACTGTGCTGCTTGATCTCGTTCATGTAGAGCAGGAGCGCCGTCATCGGACCGTTGAACTGACGCGCGATCGCAGCGCCCGCCTCTTCCGTCGCGCGCGCACGCTGTGCAGCGAGTTCCACAATCTCACGATTGCTCTCGAATGGGGCGCGGTCTTCCATCCACTTCGACAGATGTGACCCGTCGGCTCGATGCTCGTGCTGTGTCATGCGACCGATCTAGCGACCCTAAGGCTGTTCCCGCGTTAACTCGGCACTCAGTAGGAATACTGAGAACGCGACCATGTGTTGCCAGCTCACAAGGAAATAGAGGCAGACGCGCCTAGAGTTTGCAACAATTCTCGCAGGAATGTGGCAAATCTCAGTATTTCTACTCATCGGGAAAATACTGAAATTGTGGCGAAATGGCGTAATTTCACAAGCATATTTGTGAGTTCCATGTGACGGTTCCCGAACGCGCAGCGAATCACCGATGACGCGAAGGGAAACCGCATCATCGATGCGCGAGTTCGAGAGTTTTCCAGAGAACGCTTATGCGGGCCTGACGACGATCACGCGGCGCTTGCGCTGACATGACACGAACATGGGGCCGGAGTGATGTGTGCGCGAGAAGTCAACCCGTTGCAGGGCATTGCTGCATGATTTGTGATCGATGCGCGGCGCCTCGCACCGGGGTTTGCGATTTACAGCCTTCACCGGCACCGCAATGATCGTGATCTCAATCTTCACAACGATGAAGGGAGACCGCGATGGCGCGAGTAACCGGATCATGGCTTGCAATGGCGACACTTGCTTGCGCCTTGGCGTTCGCATCGGCCGCGACTGCGCAGACCGCGCCCGCGGAGGGCACGGCGCCGCCGACGGCCGACAATGCGGTGATGATCACGGTGTTCCTGAAGCACGATCAGTCGCGCCCGCTCAGCGAACTCAACGCACAGCTCGAGAAGCAGGGCTACTACAAGGCCTTTCCGCCCGCGGGCGTCGAGGTCGTGAGCTGGTACGTGATGATGGGCATCGGCCAAGTGGTGACGCTGCGGCTGCCGGCATCGCGGCTGCGCGAGGTCAATCGCGTGCTCGAGGACAAGGCCTGGGGCGCCTATCGCACCGAATTCTATCCGACCTACGATTACAAGGCGGTCGGCATGGCCGCACACGAGAAAGCGCAGTAGGGCATCGCTCGGCCGTTTTGGCATGGCGCGGGTGAAGGCGCCATGCCTCATGGCAAGGCGCCCTTGCCCTCGGCTTGCGCCATGGCAGTCAGCTCGGCTTCGCTGATCGTCGCTCCGGATGCATCGAGCACCGAGACCATGCGAAATCCGTCGTCGCGAAACTCCTCCACCTTTCCCAGCGCCGATGCCGCCGTTGCGAGGATGACGGAGACGCCGCCTGCACCATTCCTCGCAAATACCCGGAACATGATCTCCCCGGCTCCTGATGTGCTCTACGCCGCCAGCGCGACGCGCGAGGTCGATTTCCGCCGGTACGGCTTGCCGCCCGGCGATCCCGAGGGATCGGGGTCGAGCGCCGACAGCGCTTCAAGCACCTCATCGACGCTGACGGCACACTTGGCGCCGGGAAGTTCACGCAATGCCGGACTGGACGAAACTGCGGCCGCGTCCGACGCCCATGAGGCCAGCACGGCGCGCTTTTCCGCCGTCGACAGCCGCGCATCCGCCAACACGTCGCGCGGATGGTCGTAAGCCGAGGCGGGGTGCAGGATGACATTCAAATCGACGACATTGTCAGTGTGATCGATCATTTGGTTGCTCCCAATGCTTGTCAGACAAGTTTCAACCGTCCCGCCCGGCACTTGGACCGGGCGGGGTGCGCATCGCCGTGCCGACGACGTTACGCCGCTTTTGCTTCGAGTTGCTGCACGCTGCTCGCGGGAGCGCCATCAATGGCGATCCGCCGCGGCTTCATGGCCTCGGGCACCTCGCGGACCAGCTCGATTTTCAGTAGTCCGTTGTCGAACGCGGCGCTCTTCACCTGCACGTAGTCGGCGAGATTGAAATGCCGCTTGAACGGCCGCGCCGAGATACCGCGATAGAGGTATTCGCGTTCGGCCTTGTCGGACTTGCAGCCTTCAATCGTGACCACGTTGCTCTCGGCCGTCACCGAGATCTCGTCGGGCGAGAAGCCCGCGAGCGCAAGCGATATTTGGTAGCGATCTTCGCCAAGCCGTTCGATGTTGTAGGGCGGGTAGTTGTCCTCGCCGGCGCGGGCCGCGGCATCGACGAGGTCGAACAGGCGGTCGAACCCGATGGTCGAACGCCACAGGGGAGCAAAGTCGTAGCTGCGCATAACCAAATCCTCCAATGAGCAAGTTGGATACGAGCGGCACCGGACACTACCGGTGCCCGTCCTAGTCCGGGCCCATCAGGCGCTCGGACGCCATCCACCGGATGGCGAAAAAAATCTTGGAAAAGGCCGATCCAGTTTCAAGGGGAGGTCGCGAAAAAATTTTGGTACCCTCGACGCGAGGGGATCAGGCCGAAATAGTGGCACTCACCGCGATATCGTAGTGACGACAAACAACGGGCCCGCTGCGCCCCCGTTAGCGGGAAGCGCAGCCAGGGAGAGGCGACGGACCAAGGCCTCAGGCGTGGGCCCTCGGCTGCTGGCTCAGCTTCTTCGCCAGCGTTTTCAAATCTTCGACCCGCCGGCTGCATAAGAGCCGGGTGAATTCGTCGGCATCGATGGTGGGTTGCGGAAAGACGGGCGGTTGGCGCAACTCCCGGCGCCGCCAGAACAGCCGGGAGAGACGCTGCAGCAGCTTCATTTTCTTGAGCCTCGATGAGAGCCTGCGCGGATAAGTCGCCGGACCGCCCCTTGGTTCCGCGCGTTATCTCTTCCCCCGTTCTTTTCCGCAAAGAGCAGCAGTCCCGGTCCAGCCGAGGCTCCCGCTTTCGCATCCGCGTAATAATGGTGGGCGACAATCTTGCCGGCCGCAGCCGCCGGGCTCATTCTTCCGGCGCCACGCGTTCAGGGGGAAGACAGATGCCTGGGCCGGACCTCAACCGCGCTCCGATGGGCGGCACGCTCGTGCCCGGCGGGGCGACATTCCGGGTCTGGGCGCCGCGGGCCAGCGCGGTCCATGTCTCCGGCGACTTCAACGATTGGAGGCAGGATGCCGGTTCGCTGATGTCGGAGATCGGCGGCGGGCACTGGGCGAGCTTCGTGCCTGGCCTGAAGGACGGCGACGCTTACCTGTTCTATGTCGAGGGCGTCGGCTCGTTCGGCTTCAAGCGCGATCCGCGGGCGCGGCTGTTGAGCGTCCAGCCGTCCTTCCCTGCCTGCCATTCCGTGCTGCGCGATGCCGGGCGATTTCCCTGGCACCTCGAGCGCTTCGTGCCGCCGGCATTCAACGACCTGATCGTCTACCAGCTTCACGTCGGGACGTTCGCACCGCATCCGGAAAACACGGATGGCAAGTTCTTCGACGTGATCGAGCGCGTGCCGCACCTGGCCGCGCTCGGCGTCAACGCCATCGAGCTGCTACCGATCCAGGAATTCCCGACCACGTTCAGCATGGGCTATAACGGCGTCGATCTCTATAGCCCGGAGAACCAATATGCCGAGGCCAACGAGGCAAAGCTCAGCCGCTACGTGGATCGCACCAACGCGATCCTCCAGGCGGCCGGCCACGCGCCCTATGCCGGCGTCGACACTCTCAGGCACAGCGACGACCAGCTCCGCGCGCTGATCGACGTCTGCCATGTCCATGGCATCGCTGTGATCTTCGACGTCGTCTACAACCACGCCGGCGGCGGGTTCGATGACAAGAGCTTGTGGTTCCTCGACCGCGAGGTGCCCGGCGACAACAACAACAGCCTCTATTTCACCGACCAGGGCTGGGCGGGCGGCTTGGTGTTCGCGTTCTGGAACGATGGCGTCAAACAGTTCCTGATCGACAACGCCACGTTCCTCTATGAGGAGTATCGGATCGACGGCTTCCGTTTCGACGAAGTCAGCGTGATCGACCGCTTTGGCGGCTGGACCACCTGCCAGGACCTCACCTCGACCTTGCGCGCGCAAAAACCCGAGGCGATCCAGATCGCCGAATATTGGCCGGTCAATGCGTGGATCGTGAAGGATCGCAGCGAGGGCGGCGCGGGCTTCGACGCCACCTGGAGCGACGGCATCCGCAACAGCGTGCGGGCGGCGATTGCGAGCGCCTCGCAGGGCGCCAGCGCGCGCGTGCCGATGTCAGCGATCGCAGACGCGATCGCCGCGATCCGCCTGCGCGACCGCTGGCGCGCGGTGCACGCAATCGAGAACCACGACATCGTCTATATGGGACGCGACGAGCGGATCGCGGCGCTCGCCGACGGCAGCAATCCGAGATCCTGGTATGCGCGCAGCCGCAGCCGCTTCGCGCTTGGCCTCTTGCTGACCGCGCCCGGCATTCCCATGCTGTTCATGGGCCAGGAGATGCTGGCGTCAAAGCCATGGAGCGACACGCCGAGCGTGGATACCGAAATCGACTGGGCGGCGTTCGACCGCGGCGATGAGGTGATGGCCGGCTTCCTGCGCTTTGCCTCCGACCTGATCGGCCTGCGCCTGACGACGCCGGGGCTGCGCGGCGAAGGCTGCGCCGTCATCCATGTCCACGACGACAACCGCGTGCTGGCGTTCCAGCGCTGGGTCGAGGACGACGGCGGCGACGTCGTGGTGGTCTGCAGCCTGAACGAAAGCCCGTTCCACAACTACGCGATCGGCTTTCCCGCTGAAGGCCGCTGGCGCGAGGTGTTCAACAGCGACATCTACGACCGTGAGGTGACCGTCACCGGCGATGGCAGCGTGCATGCCGACGGCCCGCCGCTGCACGGCCTGCCCGCGTCCGCCGCAGTGACGATCCCGGCGAACGGGCTGTTGGTGTTCGCAAGAGGCTGACACCGTCAGCGGCCTCCTCAGGGCGCTGCGCGATGACATTCCCGCGCGGGTTCCGTTATGGTAGGGCTCTCGTTCGAGCGGCGCTCCCCGCCGCGACATAAGCTTGAGAGCAATGACCGCACCTTACGTTCCGCAGATCGCCCTTTATCGCCGCTGGCTCGAGGCGCAGCGCGGCCTGAGCTTTTCCAGTTTTGAGGACATGCGCCAGTGGTCGGTGCGCGACATCGACGTCTACTGGCAGAGCATCTGGGACTATTTCGACCTGCGCTCGCCGACGCCGCACCGCACGGTGCTGGCGGAGCGGAAGATGCCGGGCGCGGTCTGGTTTCCCGGCGCCTCCGTCAACTACGCCCAGCAGGTGTTCCGGCACGTCGAAGCCGCCGATGCCGCGGGCCTGCCGGCGATCGTGAGCAGCGGCGAAGATGGCGTGCTGAAGGAAACGAGCTGGCCCGAATTGCGGCGACAGGCGGCCGCGCTTGCGGTTCACTTGCGGGAGAAAGGCGTCAAGCCCGGCGACCGCGTCGCGGCCTATCTGCCTAATATCCCTGAGACCATCATCGCCTTCCTCGCCACCGCGAGCCTCGGCGCGATCTGGAGCGTCTGTGCGCCCGACATGGCGGCGCCGGCGGTGATCGATCGCTTCAAGCAGATCGAACCGAAAGTGCTGATCGCCTGCGACGCCGTCACCTATGCCGGCCGGCGGCATGACCGCCGCGCCGTGGTCGACGAGCTCCGGCGCTCGCTGCCGACGGTCAAGCACTTCATCCTGCACAGCGACGCGGAGAGCGCCGAGACAGCCGATCCGCTGTTGTCGGCGATCTTCGCCCGTCGCAGTCCTGCGATCGATGCGTTCGAGCCGGTGTGGCTGCCGTTCGATCATCCGCTCTGGATCGTCTATTCCAGCGGCACCACCGGCTTGCCGAAGCCGATCGTGCACAGCCATGGCGGCATCATCATCGTGGTGCTGCCGCTGAACACGCTGCATAACGACATCGGCTGCAGCTATCAGCCGAACTCATTTGGCGAACGCTTCCATTGGTACAGCTCGACCGGCTGGATCATGTGGAACTGCCAGGTCAACGGGCTCCTGGGCGGCACCACCTGCGGCATCTTCGACGGCAGCCCCGGCGGGTCAAAGGACAAGCCGGACTGGACGACGCTGTGGCGCTTCGTCGCCGACGCGGAGGTGACGGTGTTCGGGGCGGGCGCGGCGTTCTTTGCCAATTGCACGAAAGCGGAAATCGATCTCGCCGCCGTCGGCAACCTCTCACACCTGCGCGCGCTCGGCTCGACTGGATCGCCGCTCAGCGCCGACACGCAAGCCTGGTTCAACGAGCGCTTCGCCGCGCTTTCAAAGCTCAATGGCAACGCCGCGCAGGCGGACATGTGGTGGGCGAACATTTCCGGCGGCACAGACTTCGCCGGCGCCTTCATCGGCGGCAACAGGGAATTGCCGCAAACGCCGGGCACGATGCAATGCCGGATATTGGGCTGCGCCGTCGAGGCTTTCAACGAACAGGGCCGCACCGTGATCGACAAGGTCGGCGAGCTCGTCTGCACCGAGCCGTTGCCGTCGATGCCGCTGCGCTTCTGGAACGATCCTGATGGTGCGCGCTACCGCGCCAGCTATTTCGAGACCTATCCGGATGATTTCGACGGCAGCGGACGCGGTCCGGTGTGGCGGCATGGCGACTGGCTCAAGGTCGCCGCCGACGGTTCCTGCGTGATCTATGGCCGGAGCGATGCCACCATCAACCGGCACGGCCTGCGCATGGGGACGAGCGAACTCTACTCGGCGATCGAGGCACTGCCGGAGATCCTGGATTCGATGGTCATCGATCTCGAATATCTCGGGCGCGAAAGCTACATGCCGCTGTTCGTGGTGCTGCGCGATGGCATCGCGCTCGGCGAGGCGATGAAGACACGGATCAACAAGGCAATCGAAGCCGGCCTGTCCCGCCGCTTCCTTCCCAACGAGATCTTCCAGGTGCCCGAAATTCCGCGCACGCTATCAGGCAAGAAGCAGGAGCTGCCGATCAAGAAGCTCCTGCTCGGCCATCCGATCGAGAAGGTCATCAACAAGGACGCGATGGCCAATCCGGGATGCTTGGAGTGGTATCTCGCCTTTGCCGACGACTATCTGCAAAAGAATGCGGGCGCCGCGTGAGGCGCGACGCCTGCATTCTTACGCGGACTGAAGCGTCCGCTTCTTCACCCGCTCCAGCCACTCGCGCGTGAGCACGAGGTCCGCCTGCGAGAGTTGATGGCCGACCGGCAGGGTGCGGTAGGTGACATCGGCGCCGGCATCGAGCAGCATCTCCGCGAGTTTCGCCGAGTTGGAGCTAGGCACGATCGGGTCCATCTGTCCCGAGGCGATCAGCACCGGCATGCCACCCAATTGAGCGGGCGGTGGATCGGACAGCGGCACCATCGCGCGCAACAGCGCCGCGCCCGAAAACGTGCCGGGGCGAAGCAGCATCGTGGCCGCGGCGATGTTGGCGCCGTTGGAATAGCCGACCGCCACCGGCGCGCCGATGCCGAGACGCCTGCGTGTCGCGTCGACGAAGTCGGCCAGTTCGACGGCGCGCCGCCGAACGTCGTCCTCATCGAACACTCCCTCCGCAAGACGGCGGAAGAAGCGCGGCATCCCGTTCTCCAGCACGCGGCCGCGCGGCGACAACAACGCTGAATCCGGCGACAGCATCCGTCCGAGATCGAGCAAATCGTTCTCATCGCCGCCGGTGCCGTGGAGCAGCAGAAGGGGCGGAGCACCCGCCCCTTCCGCCGGCACGAAGCGATAGACAAAGGGTGTCTCGTTCGTCATGCGACTTCTCCCAAATCGGGCAGCACGCTTTCGATCTCCTTGCGATGCCGCTCGAGGAACGCCGGCAGCTTCAAGGTGTGGCCGAGGCTCTCTACGGGTTCGTCGACCGCAAAGCCCGGAATGTCGGTCGCGATCTCGAACAGCACGCCGCCGGGCTCGCGGAAATAGATCGAGCGGAAGTAATTCCGATCCTTCTGCTCGGTCGGATGCAGGCCGTGGGCGGAGACCAGCTTCTGCGCCATCTGGCCCTGCTCGACATCATCAGCCGCGCGGAACGCGATGTGATGCACGGAGCCGACGCCCTGGCGACCGCGCAGGAAGCCCTTGGCCTCGTAGATGTCGACGATGCTTCCCTTGACGTCACCGGGAGCAGCGAAGCGGATCACCGAACCCTCGCGCGCGACCTCGCGGAAGCCGAGCACATCGGTGAGGATGGCGGCGGTCTTCTCGGCAGTCTCGAGCAGCAAGGTCACGCCGTGGAAGCCGCGGATGGCGTGCTCAGCAGGCACATCCCCATTGCTCCAGGCCGGCTCGTCCTCCGCACCGGGAATGCCGACCAGCGCGAGCGCCATGCCATCGGGATCGGTGAACGGCAGGACCGACTCACCAAAGCGCTTCTCCAGCGGCTGATGGGGGATGCCCTTCTCGACGAAGCGCTGCACCCAATAGCCGAGCGAGCGCGCCGGCACGCGGAAGGCGGTCTGATGGGTCTCGCCGACGCCACGGCGGCCGGCGGGCGCGCCTTCCCAGGGGAAGAACGTCAGGATGGTGCCGGGATGGCCGACCGCGTCGCCGTAATAGAAATGATAGGTCGTGGGGTCGTCGAAATTGACGGTCTTCTTGACGAACCGCAGGCCGAGGTCGCGCGTGTAGAAATCGAAATTCTTCAGCGGGTTGCCGGCGATGGCGGTGACATGATGGATGCCAGACATTGGTCTCTCCTGATTAATTCGGGAGCCCGATCGGGCTCGTTGTTGGCAATATTGGCCCGCTATTTTCTGAGAACAATCCATGCTTTCGTGGCGCCACTGTCTACGATTTGAGGACAATCCCGATCGCATGGTCATTGCGAGCCACCGGGTCGGCGCGTAGCGCCGCCCGATGACAGGCTCCGCGAAGCAATCCACCTCGCCGCGTGCGGAGCCATGGATTGCTTCGTCGCTACGCTCCTCGCAATGACGGGTGAAATGAGCCGGAGGCAAGATGGACAAGGTTGCGAGCCTGCGGGCGTTCGTGAAGGTCGTGGAGACCGGCAGTTTCGCCGAGGCCGGCCGGCAGCTTCGGCTCTCCCGCTCCGCGGTCAGCAAGTATGTGGCCGAGCTCGAAGAGAGTTTGGGCGTGCAGCTCCTCAACCGCACCACCCGCCATGTCAGCGCCAATGAGAGCGGCCAGATGTATTTCGAGCGCGCGCTCTCGATCCTGTCCGAACTCGACGCGGCGGATCAGGCGGTGTCGCAGGCGCAATCGACGCCGCACGGACTGCTTCGCGTCAACGCGCCGATGTCGTTCGGCACGCTGCGGCTCGGCCCGGCGGTCGCGGACTTCATGGGGAAATATCCGAAGATCCAGCTTCAGCTCGTCCTGAGCGACGACCTGCTCGACCCCGTGCAGGACGGCTTCGACGTCACGTTACGGATCGCGGAGCTGGAATCATCGAGCCTGATCGCGCGCAGGATCGCGCCGATCGACCGTGTCGTTTGCGCTTCGCCGGACTACCTAGCCAAGCACGGCACGCCGGCCCATCCGCGCGATCTTCGCGAGCATGCTGCGCTGACCTATGGCTTCCTGCTGACCGGCAACCAATGGAAGCTGACGGGTGCGGATGGCGATCACTGGATCCAGCCATCCTGGTCGCTATGCGCGAACAACGCAGAGGTGCTGCGCGACGTCGCCACGAAGGGCCACGGGATTGCGCTGATCCCGACCTTCATCGCCGGCGATGCGCTCCACACCGGAGCGCTGAAGACCATCCTCGCGGACTATCGCGCACCACCGCTGACGCTCTATGCGATCTACCCTCCGACCCGCCACCTCTCGGTGAAGGTGCGGCTGTTCATCGACTTCCTGGTCGAGCGTTTTGGGGCTGGGACGGATTAGTGCGTCGTTCCGTAGCCCGGGTGGAGCGCCCGCGTAACCCGGGACATCTGCGTCCGCGTTGCGAGCGGTCCCGGGTTACGCGGGCGCTCCACCCGGGCTACGACACTGAGCGCACTCACACCAGGAACACCGTGGATCCCGTGGTCTTGCGGGCGGCGAGATCGGCGTGTGCCTTGGCGGCGTCCTTGAGCGGATAGGTCTGGTTGATCTCGATCTTGACCGCGCCTGATTTCACCACGTCGAACAGTTCGTTTGCCATCGCCACCAGGTTCTCGCGTTTGGCGCCATAGGTGTTCAGCGTCGGGCGGGTCACGTACAGCGAGCCCTTCTGTGCCAGCAGGCCGAGGTTGAGCGGCTCGATACTGCCGGAGGACTGGCCGAATAGCACCGCGACGCCGAGCGGGGCCAGGCAATCCAGCGATTTCAGGAAGGTATCCTTGCCGACGGAGTCGTAGACAACAGGCACCAGATTGCCTCCGGTGATCTCCTTGACGCGGGCGACGAAATCCTCGCGCGTGTAGACGATGGTGTGCGCGGTGCCGTGGGCTTTCGCGAGTTTCGCCTTCTCGTCGGTCGAGACCGTGCCGATCACGGTGGCGCCGAGATGCTTGGCCCACTGGCCCAGGATCAGGCCGACGCCGCCGGCCGCGGCATGCAGCAGGATCGTGTCCCCGCTCTTGACGCGATAAGTCTGGCGAATGAGGTACTGCACCGTAAGGCCCTTGAGCATCATCGCCGCCGCGGTCTTGTCATCGATGCCGTCGGGCAATTTGAGCAGACGGTCGGCCGGGATCAGCCGCTCCTCGGCATAGGCGCCGAGCGGCGAGTTGCCATAGGCGACGCGATCGCCCGGCTTGAGGTCGGTGACGCCGGACCCGACTTCCTCGACGATTCCAGCGCCCTCGCTGCCGAGACCACTCGGCAGCGGCACACCGTAGACGCCCGCGCGGTTATAGATATCGACAAAGTTCAGGCCGACTGCCGTGTGACGGACCCGCGCTTCGCCGGGACCAGGATTGCCGAGCTTGACCTCTTCCCATTTCAGAACCTCGGGACCGCCGGCCTGATGGAAGCGAAACGCGTGTGTCATGAGAAACTCCTGCAGCGCGGGATGATTGTGAATCTCGGCGAAAGCGGCGAATGCAATGCATTTCGCCGGCCGCAGACCATATCAGCGTGCCGCATGGCGGCAAGCGGCGCCCACGGTCATCTTGCCGTGAGACCTTGATGCATTGCAGAATTTCCAATCGCGCAGATCAGGCTGGGTGACGACCTCCCGCCTGGAGCGAGGACGCGCGCACTCAGATCACCACGACGACCTTGCCGAGGGCACGCCGGTCGGCGAGGTGCCGGATCGCCTTGCCGCCCTCCTGCAGCGGGAATTCGGCGCTGATACCTGATGACAGCATGCCTTGCGAATACCAGGCCTGGAGCGCACGCCGATTCTCGGCGAGGCGTGAATTCTGCGACAGCGTGAACGTGCGCCAGTTGATCCCGAGCACATCGCAATTCTTCAGCAGAGGAAGGTTGAGCGGCAGTGACGGAATGCCTGCGGTAAAGCCGAGCACGAGGTAGCGCCCGCCCTCTGCGATGCAGCGAATGGCGGCTTCCGAGAGCCATCCGCCGACGGGATCGATGATCACGTCGGCGCCGCGCGAACCGACCGTTTGCTTCAGCCGCGCAGCGAGCTCACGACCATCCCCTGTCGTGTCGGCCGAATAGACCACGCCCTCGGCGGCGCCGTGCTGGCGCGCGAAGCCAAGCTTCTGCTCCGATGAGGCCGCGGCGATGACGCGGGCGCCGAGATTGCGCGCGACCTGCACGGCGGCAATGCCGACGCCTCCTGCTGCGCCCAGCACCAGCACGGTTTCACCGGCCCGCACGCCGGCACGGGTGTGCAGTGCGTAATAGGCGGTCTCGAAGGTGAACTGCATGACCGAGGCATCGACGAACGACATGTTGTCGGGGATCGGGCTGCAGCGCGTGGCATCGACGGCGACGAACTCCGCCATGCCGCCGGTTCCGATCCGCGCCGCGACCCGATCGCCAACGCGCAGCCCGGCAACCCCTTCCCCCACCGCGGCCACGACGCCGGCCACCTCGGCTCCGGGCGCGAAGGGCCGCGGCGTCTTGACCTGATAGCGATCCTGGATCGTGAGGAGGTCCGGATAGTTCACGCCGCACGCCTTCACGGCGATAAGTACCTGCCCCGGCCCGGGCACCGGCTCCGGCACATCGAGCAGCCGCAGGGTTTCGGGCCCGCCCGGCTCGCAACTCATCAACGCGCGCATCAAGTGTCCTCCGGCGGCAATCTCACGGGCGACAATGAAAAGAAGTCTTGCACCCGCAATGACGAAAACGATCAGTTGCGTTGACCTTGCCTGCCACAGGAATGGTGGCGACGGAACAATCCGGGCGCTAACATGACGACGCCATGCCGGGAGCCTCTGCCGCACTTCGATCATCACGCGCTGCGCCGTCGCGTTCAGCGATCGACTCCGGCTATGTCGGCCTCGTGCTGAGCGGCGTGCGCGAGGCCGGCTTCGATATCGACCGGCTGCTGGCGCGCGCCGGCATCACGCCGGAGCAGCTCGAGAAGCCGGGCGCCCGGCTGCCGCAGGACCAGTTCGCCCGCCTGATCGCGATCCTGACCCGGGAGACGCGCGACGAGCTCTGGCTTTTGTGCAACCGCCCGATCAAGCCCGGCACCTTCCGCATGATGTGCCGGCTATTGATCCGCTGTGCCAATTTGCGCGAAGCGATCCGGATCGGCTGCCAGTTCTATCATCTGATCACGGACGATTTCGTGGTGCGGCTGGCGGAGGGCCCGGATGACGCCTCGCTCTATGTCACCGACACTATCGCCCAGCCGAACCGGCGGCGCATGGTCAATGGCGCGATCCTGCTGTTCGCCTATGGGCTGATGTGCTGGCTGGTGGGCCGCCGGCTGCCGTTGATCACCGTCCACTACGTCTTCCCGGAAGAACCGTTCAGCGGGGAGCTCGAGCTGTTCTACCGGGCGCCGATGCTGTTCGATCAGCCGCGCACCGAAATTCGCTTCGACGCTGAGTTGCTTGATCTGCCGATCATGCCGGACGAGGAGCGGCTGCGGCGTTTCCTCGCATCGATGCCCAATGCGCTTCTGGTGCGCTACCGCGACGACAGCAGCATGGCCGAACGGGTGCGCGGCATTCTCCGCCGCAACCTCAAGCGTCCGCTGTCGTTCGAGGACATCGCCGGGATGCTGGCGGTCTCGCCGCAGACGCTGCGCCGCCGCCTGCTCGAAGAAGAGAACTGCGGCTTTCAGGAAATCAAGGACCGGCTGCGCCGCGACCTCGCCACCCACCTGCTGCAGAAGTCCCGCCTGTCGCTGGAAGAAATTGCGGTCTCGCTCGGCTTCTCCGAGCTCAGCACCTTCCATCGCGCGTTCAGGCGGTGGACCGGCGTGACGCCTGGCGAGTTCCGCGAGCGCCGCAAGTGACGCAGTCGGATTCCGCCAATCGGATTGGCATGCGCGGTCATTCAATGATGCAGCCTTGATGCGGATAATCCCCGCAAGGCCGAGTTCTCGGTCAACACGGGGAAGAAATGCCAATCCTGCGCCAATGGGCTGAACGTCATCCCGACAAGACCGCCGCGCTCGTCGCGTTTTCCGACCAAGCGATTACCTATGGCGAGCTCGACCGCCGCGCCAATGCCGTCACGCAGCTCCTGATCTGGATGGGGCTCGCAGCCGGCGACGGCATCGCGATCATGCTCGACAACGACCCTACTTATTTTGAGCTGATCTGGGGCGCGCGACGCCACGGCGTCTATTACACGCCGGTCAGCACGCATCTGAGGCCCGAAGAGGCAGCCTATATCGTGCGCGACAGCGGCGCCAAGCTGTTCTTCGTAGCCGCGCGTTTTGCGGACGCGGTCCAGGCTCTGCTCGCCGACAATCCGCACCGGTGCGCGGTGTACGCGCTTGGCGGCGCGTTGGACGGCAGCTTCGACTATGCCGCGGGGCTCGCCCGCTTCGATCGCCTGATCGAGATTCCCGACGGGCCCGTCGGCAAGGATTTTTTCTATTCCTCAGGCACGACCGGCAGGCCCAAGGGCATCAAGCAGCCGCTGTTCGCCAATCTCCGCCAGGCCCAGGCGTCCGGCGACTGGGTGCGCGACAATTTCGGCTTCGCGGAGGATACGGTCTATCTCTCTCCCGCACCCCTGTACCATGGCGCGCCGCTTCGCTTCACCATGCGCACGCTGGAGAGCGGCGGTACCGCCGTGATCATGAAGAAGTTCGTACCCGAGCAGGCGCTGGCCGCGATCGAGCATTACCGCATCACCCACAGCCAGTGGGTGCCGACGATGTTCTTCCGCCTGCTCACGCTGCCGGACGAGGCGCGCGCCCGCTACCATCTCTCCTCGCATCGCTGCGCGATCCACGCCGCCGCACCTTGTCCGCCCGAGCTCAAGGAGCGGATGATCGGCTGGTGGGGCCCGATCGTCTGGGAATATTACGCGGGCTCGGAGCGCAACGGCGCCACCTGCATCTCGACCGCTGACTGGCTGACGCACCGCGGCTCGGTCGGGCGCGCCTGCGTCGGCACCATCCATATCCTCGACGAAGCGCAGAACGAACTTGGCCCCGGCGAGATCGGTGACGTCTATTTCGACGGCCCGCAATTCGTTTATCACAATGATCCCGAGAAGACCGCGCGCTCGCGAAACGCCAAGGGCTGGTCGACCATCGGCGATGTCGGCTATCTCGATCACGACGGCTATCTCTATCTGACCGACCGCCGCTCGCACATGATCATCTCCGGCGGCGTCAATATCTATCCCGCCGAGATCGAGAACCGCCTGGCGCTGCATCCTGATGTCGCTGATGTCGCCGTGTTCGGAATTCCCAATCCGGAATATGGCGAGGAGGTCAAGGCGGTGGTGCAGCTCAGGGAGCCGTCGAAGGCATCACCGGCGCTTGTGGCTGAGTTGATGGCGTTCTGCCGGGATGGCCTGTCGCACGTCAAATGCCCGCGCTCGATCGATTTCGAAGCCGAGCTGCCGCGGCAGGAGAACGGCAAATTGTTCAAGCATGTGCTGAAGCAGCGCTATCTGCAGCCGGCCTGATCAGAGATCATCAACAACGAAGACAGGAAAAGAGCATGAAGAAGCTCATGGTGGCGACCTGTGCAATCGCATGGGCGGGGTTGTCGTTCTCCGCATTCGGGCAGGAGAAGAACTACGGACCGGGCGTGACCGATAGTGAAGTCAAGATCGGCCAGACCATGCCCTATAGCGGCCCGGCGTCGAGCTTCGCGGCGATCGGCCGCGCGATGACCGCTTACTTCCAGAAGGTGAATGCCGAAGGCGGCGTCAATGGCCGCAAGATCAACCTGGTCTCGCTCGACGACGGTTATAGCCCGCCCAAGGCCGTCGAGCAGACCCGCCGCCTCGTCGAAAGCGAGGAGGTGCTCGCCATCGTCGGCACCTTCGGCTCGCCGACCAACTTCGCCACACAGAAATATCTGAACGCGAAGAAGGTGCCGGGCCTGTTCCTCGGTACCGGCGCCAACCGCGTCTCCGAGCCTGCGACTTATCCGTGGTCGATGGGCTGGCAGCCGAACAACCATGCCAAGGGCGTGATCTACGCCAAATATCTCCTCAAGGAGCGGCCCAATGCGAAAGTCGCGGTGCTGTTCCAGAACGACGATTTCGGCCGCGATCACCTCAAGGGCTTTCGCGACGGGCTTGGCGACAAGGCCGCCACGATGATCGTCAAGGAACTCAGCTACGAGATGGCCGAGCCGACCATCGACTCGCAGATCCTGATCCTGAAGGCCACCGGCGCCGACGTGTTCCTCGACATTTCGACGCCGAAATTCTCCGCGCAGGCGATCAAGAAGATGGCGGAGACGAAATGGGATGCGCTGCATCTTCTCAGTGACGCCGCCGGCTCGATCTCCAGCACGCTGGTGCCGGCGGGGCTGGAGAATTCCAAGGGCGTCATCACCGTCGCCTTCCGCAAGGATCCGAACGATGCGGCATGGGCCGACGATGCCGGCGTGAAGGAATATCTCGCCTTCATGAAGCAATACATGCCCGAGGCGAATCCGTCCGAGACCTATCACGTGTTCGGCTATGCAACGGCGCAGACCTTCGTTCACGTGTTGAAGAATTGCGGCGACGACCTGACCCGCGAGAACCTGATGAAGCAGGCGACCAGCATCAAGGATCTCGTCCTCCCGATCATGCTCCCGGGCATCAAGCTCAACACCACCCCGACGCGCTACACGCCGATGAGCCAGGAACAACTGACGCAGTTCGACGGCGTGAAATGGAAGCCGGTCGGCGAGGTGATCGACGCGGAGAAGTGAGGCTTGCGACCACCTCTCCCCGCTCTTGCGGGGAGAGGTCGGAATTCAAGCAAAGCTTGAATTCCGGGTGAGGGGCTGTCTCCGCAAACTCATCGCTCACCGTGCTCGCGGAGGCAGCCCCTCACCCCTACCCTCTCCCCGTGAAGAACGGGGAGAGGGAGATGCTCCTCGCCTCCGCTATTCACACTCGCGCAGCACTTCGCGCGCGATGGTCATCTTCATCACTTCGGTGGTGCCTTCCGCAACCTGTGCGATGCGGCTCTGGAAATAGAGCTGGCCGAAGCGGTTTTCCCTGAGCACGCCGAGCCCGCCATGGATCTGGATGGCGCGGTCGATGACCCGGCAGGCCGCGAGCGGGGCGAAACATTTCACCATCGCGGCTTCCTTGCGCGCATCGAGGCCGCGATCGAGCATCCAGGCGGTCTTGTAGACCATCAGCCGCGACTGCTCGAGATCCATCTCCGATTCCGCGAGCATCCATTGAATGGCCTGCCGTTCCGCAAGCGGCTTGCCGAACGTCTCGCGCTCCCGCGCTCGCTTGGCGGCCTGCGTCTGCGCCCAGCGCGCGGTACCGGTCAGGCGCGCGCCGATCACGGTGCGGTTGCGGTTGAGCTGGTCCATCATGTAGCGGAAGCCCATGCCTTCCGCACCGAGCATGTTATTCGCCGGGACGACGCAATCCTTGTACTGGTAGTCGCAGCTCCGGCCGAGATAGGTGCCGGGCGCCATGGTCTCGTATTCGCGGAGCACCGAGACGCCGGGATTGGGATAATCGACCAGGAACAGGCTGATCCCTTCATAGCCCTTGGTCGGATCGGTCACGGCATAGCACAGCAGATATTTTGGCGTGATGCCCGGATGGTTCGGCGGCGGCGCCCAGCGCTTGATGCCGTTGATGATGTAATTGTCGCCGTCGCGAACGGCGGTGGTCGTTATCCCGGCCGCGTCGGAGCCCGCTCCCGGCTCCGAGATGTTGATGTGGTAGAACTTGTCCTCTTTGAGGATAGGATAGAGGTACGCTTCCTTCTGCCAATCCGGCGCGACGTAAAGCGCGGGATGCGGATCGAGAAAGCCCGACCAGGTCGCGAGCAGGCCATGCATCACGGGCGACTTAACGATCTCCTCGTAGACCAGGCACTTCGCAATCGTCCCGAGCCCCTGCCCGCCGGCTTCCTTCGGCACCGCCAATCCCCTGAAACCGTATTCACGGAATTTCTGCACCACGCCCATGAAGATGTCGCGTGGCACGGCGTAGTCGTCCACGCCCCAACTATCCTCGAGCGGGCGGCAGACTTCCTCCACGAACGCGGCGGCCCGAGCCTTGATTTCGCGTTGTTCCCTGGACAGTTCAAAATCCACGACAATCTCCCAAGCCTTGTTTGCAAGACCGGAGACTAGGTCGGCGGCGTCAGCGCGATTATGGCTTGGAGAGCCAATCTGGTTGGCTGATTGCATCAGGCCAGGAGACCTTGCCAGCTTCGTCCTTCGCGTCCCTCGATCAGGCCGCGTTGTTTGGCAAGCGCGCCTGACGCCGCTGTCGCGATGTACCATCCGGAGGCTTCGATCGTGCAGGTCGACCAGGTCCATGGCGGCACCACGATCGCCCGAGGGGCAGAGGCGATCCGCCAGACGATGGCCGCCTATATCGGCCTGAACCCGCACATGGACGTCATCACCCACCACACCACCGTCGCCGGCGATTTCGCCATGACCAGATCGGAGTGGCTGATCCGCGGCGTCGCAAGGACGGCAGGGCCATCAATGTGCATCATGACGGCATGGAGGTGCACCGCGGGCTGCCCGACGGCACCTGGGCGTTCTTCATCGATCATCCCTTCGGCGCCGATCCATCCTGGGCCATCCCAGCCCCGCCGCCGACGGAATAGAGCATGATCCGGAAAAGTGGAAACCGGTTTTCCGACAAGATCATGCTCAAACAAAGAGATGAGATCATGTGCGATTCCGTCTAATCGGATCATGATCTAGCGCGGAACTCGCGAAACAGGTCGGCATCTCCCCAGCGGCTCAGTCCTCTCGGGCTGAGCAGGCGCAAGTCGATGCTCCACGGCTGGCCTGAACCGGCGGGCACGGCACCGTCCCATAGGAACAAAAAACGCAGCAATCGCCTGGCTTGGGCTTCAGGTGAGCACCGCATGCCTTGCAATCGTAGAAGAACCTGCAAGCATCTAGCGGCATGATTTCCATCTCACGATATCCGCAGTGTGGGCATGTGATGATGGATTGCAGAATAAGCGAGTTGTCCTGCATCGCCGCATCCCGCCAGAGGTAGTCTCGAAATCAGCGCCAGCAGTATAGCGCCGATTTGGCTTCCACGGGACGAAAACGAGATTGCGGATGACGCGGGAAGGGACGGCGCGCCACAAGGCCGCGCTTCTCGCGAGCAGAATCCGATCAATTAGATTTCGTCTAATCGGAGCGATGACGTCCGGGTCGTCGTCCACGTGGCGGGTTCCCGTGGCGACAACTTCTAAGCGTCACCTTTTCCGGCCGCAATGGACGATGCTTGATCTTGGCGCGGGGGGATTCATGATCGCGCCTTCCGATGACTCCAGGTCACGAGCGAAAGTAACATTGCGGCAAAATTATCTAATGATTGATTCAAAACTAATTGCTTCAATGATTTCAAAACAAATGGTCGCTCTGCGTACTAACTACTCTCGGCGCAAGCTTGATTGCATTTCTGCATTTTGCCAACGTCACGACGAGCGACTCACATCGCTTCTACAAAAGAACGGCAAATTTTTGGAGCGCTCAACATGGGAACGGGCGCTCCGATGCAACTGAGCTAGCCGTTCTATATTCGAGGTGACCACCTATGTCTTAGGGGCACCTTTACGATTGTGTGCGTGTGCGTTTGTGGCGTCTCGTCGAGTCTGAACCTCAAGAACCTAAATCCACGACGCGCTGAGCTCACGCCACAACAGGCTGAATCTGCAAGTGACTCATCCGGAAAGAACGAACTGCCTGCGCAGGGCATTTTCTGCGACCAACGTGGGCTTGGCCGTTTCTCAGCTAGAAATTGCGCGTTGTCACTCGATGGTCCGTTGTTTCTGGGCTGGGAGGCTGCTGGACCGGACAAGCCTTGTTGCTTCGTGCAACGACCGCACGGCAGCGTTTCGATCATTGCTGGCGAGATGTGTATCGGTTCTATCCGGCTACGCCCACGCCAGTTGCAGCAGCATGTGCCCGCGCTATCAGCATCACCACCGGCACACGCCGAACGAAAAACTCCTTACAAAAAGTTTCAACAGGCCTGGCGAATGGGGGCAAATACCGCATGTACGTGATCATTGATGATCGAGAGAACGTTGCAACCGGCTACATCGGCGGCTTCGATCGTGAAGGCATTTCTTCTGTTGGATTTTCGCCAACGGAGTTCTTGGAGTGGCTGGAATCTGCGGGCGACGATGAGCTGTCGGCCATTGACGCTTTTCTTCTTGGAGATTGTGATACTCGCGCCACCTTGCCCCGCACTGTCCGCAAGCGCTGCCGTGCGCCGATCATCGCGCTCAGCAACCAGAGAATGCTTAAGCACACGGTTGAGCTCTTTGAAGCTGGCGTGGATGATGTCGTCCATATTCCAGTCCACCCACGCGAGATCCTGGCAAGAACTGCCGCGATCTCCCGCCGCAGTCTCGGAATATCGGTCCATGGCAGGCAAAGTGCGATTCGAGTCTTCTTTGACGGGAGAGATCCGGAAATTGGAGGAGCCGTCATGATGCTGCCGCGTCGCGAGCTCCGTATCCTGGAACACATGGTTGGTCAGCAAGGGAAATGGCTGACCAAAACGCAGATCTTCAATGCGGTTTATGGGATCTTTGAGGAAACGTTCGATGAAAACGTGATCGAAAGTCACGTAAGCAAACTGCGCAAGAAGCTGCGTGACCGTCTCGGCTACGACCCGATCGTCTCCAGGCGGTATATCGGCTACCGTCTCGATACCTCAACAGGAACGTCCGAAGATGATGCGACGCGAGATCTCCAAAACCTTGGCATCCTGGCCAAGCAAGCGCCATCGAGACTACGACCTATCTTCACTTGAGAGAGCGAGATCATCATTCAGGACAGGTAACGCCACGAAAGTAGCGGTATGACCAACGACCGCGTGGTGCCTGCGCAGATTTGGTAACGAGCTAGCGCAAGCCCTGCCCGTCACCGCAGCACGCGCAGACATCCCATACTGAACGGCGGGTTTGCGCGACGCGCAGGTCCGCCGCTTATCGCGTACTGCTTCGAAAATGCATCCGTAGAACAGCACGATTTGTCCGATCTCGCGCGAATCCTCTGGAGACGCTCCGTAACGTGAACATCATTCTTCAAATGCTCCCCGAACCTTTCGGCTTGTGACAGCGACAATGTCGTTGTCGCTGACGATCCAGATTGCGTTGCTGCGGTGTGTAGTCTGGTCCAATCGGCGGATGATTAATGAAGTCGGTGTTGCTTGCCAGGGAATTCAAACGATCAGCAGACAATTTCTTAATGGCCGACGCATTAGTGGGGCGGAAAGACATGCAGTTGAGTTGAGCCTCGAAACAAAGCGACTAGCGAATCAGGACGCTAATGAGGTGCGCACCGCGAAACTGCTCGCAAATTCTTTGAGTTGGGTCGATCATGACGTTAGCACGCGAGACGGTTGAATTATTGGTTCAGACGGCGAGGATTTGGCACTTCGAAGGTAGTCGGCACGGGCTGCGCGATCGCGAATGGATGGCCCTGCGTTTTCTTGCTCGCGCGAACCAGTTCTCACGGACTCCGTCGGCATTGGCCACTTTTGTCGGCACCACCAGGGGCACCGCATCTCAAATCGTCAAGGTTCTCGAGAGAAAGGGATTCCTGGTACGCAAACCTGCTGCGGAAGACAAACGCTCGGTGATCCTGTATGTGACCGCGCAGGGTGAGAAATTTCTCGGGCATGATCCGGTCAATGTTCTCGTCAAGGCGATAGCCGTACTCAGCGTCGATCGCCAGACCAGCTCTCGCGATGCGCTCCGCCAGGTGCTCGACTGGTTGGATATTACCCAGCAACGACATCATGCGGACATTTGCAGGGAGTGCACTTTCTTGACGGAGAATAGTGCCGACGGCGCGACAGGCAACGCCTGCCCACAATTCACATGTCGCTTCTTTCGCGCAGCGATTACAGCGGACGAGACTACGCTATTATGCGCGACCTTCGAACGCGGCCGGCGATAGATTCATCTGACGTTGGCGGAGAGAGCCAACGAAGAGCGCCGCAGCCTCGAGCTGCCGCCAGACGATGCTTGGAATGCAAACAATTTTAGTCATCTATGAGGCAGCTCGAATCAACAATCTTCATTGCCCGCATGTTAGCTCGTCACCATCAACTCCTCGCCGCCAAGGGCGAACGTGCCGACGAGACCCATGATCATGACGACGTTCTATTCGTTAATCAATGAAGTACAAAATACAACGACATCCGGGTCGACGAAACGGCAGCTAAGGGCTCTCACCCGCATAACAGACTTGTTCCTTGCCGGGTCTGGTCGCTACTCCAAGCAGCAGATCAAACTGTTTGACGAGATATTCAAAACCCTCGTTGCCGTGATCGAGTTGAAGACCCGCGTCAGGCTGGCTCGGCATCTCGCGGCTGACTCGAATGCGCCGGCAACGTTGGTCAGAGCACTTGCATCGGATGATGCTGTTGCCGTGGCGGCTCCGGTTCTCAGTCAGTCGGATGCCCTTAGCGAGTCCGATCTTGTTGCCTGCGCCAGCACCCAAAGTCAGGGCCACCTTCACGCAATCGCGCAACGTCGAACAATCAGCGAGGCGATCACGGAGTTACTGATTCTGCGCGGCGAAGCCGGCGTGGTCCATGCGGTTGCGAGCAACCCGGGCGCCCGCTTTTCGGATGGCAGCTTCAGCGAGCTTGTCGCTCGATCGAGCGAAGATACCCAGCTCGCGCTCCATGTCGGGACGCGGCATGACATCCCCAGACATCACTTCCTGAAACTTATGGAAACTGCCTCTGCTTCCGTGCGCAGCAAGATCGCCGCCGCAAACCCGCAATTTTCCGACGCCGTGCATGATGCTGTGACGGAGGTCATCGACGACATAAATCTGGAGGTCCGCAATCAGTCTCCGGATCACGCGAGGGCAAAGAAGAAGGTAAAGCGCCGCAAATACTGGAAGGAGCTCGGAGAAGCGGATGTTCACGCCGCCGCCCGAGCGCAGGATTTTGAAACAGCGGTCATGGCGTTGTCCGTCCTTGCAGCCTGTCCCATCGAATTGGTCGAACGGGCAGTTCTCAATGACAATCCTGGTACCGTGCAACTTGTCGCAAAAGCCGGCGGATGTTCCTGGGCAACGGCCAAGGCCTTGCTGCTGATGAGGGTAGCGGACCGCAGGCTAAGCAAGATCGATCTTGATCAAGCGCGGGACAGCTTCGAGCGGATCGAGCTCCGAACGGCGAGACGTGTGCTTGAATTCTACAAGGCACGCCGTGACGCGCGCACAAGCGAAAGCCATCCAATCGCGCCGAGCGAATCCGCGCCCCTGGCGGTCGCCATGATATAAGTCCGCTAGAGCGTGATGACTTTTCTTCGGATCGTCATCCCGCTCTAGCTCTTTGTTTGAGCATGATCTTTTTCGGAAAACCGGTCTCCACTTTTCCGGATCATGCTCTAGAACAGGCGCCGGCCATTCGGAACTGGCCGCTCAGGCGCAACGAGCACCACGCGGCCTTGTTCATCGGGAAAGCCCAGCGTCAGCACTTCCGACTGGAACGGGCCGATCCTGCGCGGCAGCAGATTGACCACGCAAGCCACCTGCCGACCAATCAATGACTCCTGGGAATACAGCTCGGTAAGCTGCGCGCTGGACCGCTTCGTTCCTATCTCGGGGCCGAGATCAATCGTCAGTTTCCACGCCGGCTTCCGCGCTTCCGGAAAATCAGCCACCTCAACGATCGTGCCAACCCTGATGTCGATGGCCAGGAACTCGTCGATCCCGATCGTTTGCGTCATGTAAAGCTCGCGCGGCAAGGGTGTTTCCCGCGCGCATCCCGCAGGGGATCCCAGTCGTTCCGGTTAATGGCGGAGAGGGAGGGATTCCTCCTCCGGGTGTACGGAAAAGCCAATAGAATCAACTTTACTAGTGCTGTTGGGCGTTTCTTGAGCCGCCGGTTCTACACCGAGGTTCTCCACCATGGGAACGACCAGAATGCCCACTCCGATCCGGCCCAAAAAGGCCAACGGCAAGGAACAGAACGTCTACTGGATCCGGAAGAAGGTTCCGCAGCGCTACCGCACCGTGGTGGGCAAGACTGAGGTTTGGCGATCCTTGAGGACCACCAACAGGCGGACCGCTAACCAACGGATCGCTGTCGCTTCGGCCGAGTTGGAGAGCGAGTGGGCCCGTCTGGCGCGCGAAGCGAAGCGGAATTCGAAGGATTCGCCGGCAAAGGCGCGGCTGACGCACCAGGACATGTATGCACTTCGGCGCGAGTTGCACATCAAGATCCGCGACGCCCACATTGCCGAGCCGGGCACCGCTCTCAGTGCCTTGAGGTGGCTGGCACTCGCGGCGGAGCCCTTCGACGGCGACGACGAGGAGTACCTCGACCGCGACGCTCGCGAAATACTTGCCCAGGAAAGCGGTGTCACGCCTACCGACGCCGAAGTCGAGAAATTCAAGCCCTTGCTCTTGGAGGCCAGAAAAGGGGGCTACGGTGACATTTTTCGTGCGTCCAAAGGGAAGTACGGCGAAAACCCTGATCTGAAAGACCTCCCGCAGAGAACGAAGCCGAAGGTCGACTTCTTGGAAGCGTTCGAACTCTACTGTAACCAGGATCGAATCAAAGGCCACCTTGAGGGTCCGACGGCGAAGCGCTGGAAACCCGTCATTAAGGGTTTCATAAACTGGATCGGACATGGGGATCTCGCGCGCGTCACTCCGCACGATGCAGTCCGCTGGCGTGACTTCAAGCTTCGGCAAGGAATCGCGCCGAAGGCGGTTCGCGACGTGTGGCTCGCAGCACCTAGAGCTGTCGCGACGCACATGTTCAATGCGCTCAAACTCGAAACCAACCCGTTCGCCGGCATCAAGGTGGAGGGTGTCAAGGCGTGGAAGGAGGACGACGAGCGCGGCTTCGATCCCGACCAAGCCCTCACACTCCTCTCGGCGACGGTCGCAATACCCTCACGCCTGACCTCGATCGAGATGAAGGCCGCGCGGCGTTGGGTGCCGTGGATTTGCGCCTATACCGGCGCCCGCGTCAACGAGATCACCTCTTTGCTGCCGTCGGACGTCCAGCAGATCCTGGGACATTGGTGCTTCGTGCTCAGACCCGAGGTCACGAAGAGCAAGCGCCCACGGTGTGTCCCGGTCCATAAACATCTCATCGCGCAGGGTTTCCTCAAATACCTTGAGGAGCGCCGGCGCATCGGCAAGCCGCTGTTCTATGATCCGGCTCGCGCTCGAGGCGGGAAAAATGCGAACCCCCAGTGGCAGAAGGTCGCCGAGCGCTTGGGCGAATGGGTCCACAAATCCTTAAAGGTGACCGACGTCCAGCCTAACCACGGGTGGCGGCACCTCTGGCGCGAGATCGTGCGCGGCACGAGGATGAAGCCGGAGTTGTGCGACTACATGTGCGGCCACGAAGGCAAGAGCGGGACCGGAGCACGATATGGCAAACGAAAAGTGTCGGTGCTGGCGAAGGAAATGGCGCTCTTCCCTCTTTTCAAAGTGCCTGCGCTCAGCCGACCGCCGGCACCGCTCAAGCGTGTTCGGCGTACCAGAGCGCAAATGGCCTCCGACGATGCTGCCCAAATGACAAGGCGACCGGCCCGTGCTGTTTCATAATTTCTTTTCTCAGGTCCGGCTCTTCTATGCCGTCTCATCTATTTCGCTGGCCGATTCCGACCGACGACCGGCTCGGCGTCCTGTCGACAGATAACAAAGTTTCTTCTTCCTAGACAATAAAATGCCTTCGAGACCATAGAGTTTTTGCATTTCGAACTGGGTCCATCGTCCGCCACAGCTTTGGTTAAAGCCACCCGCTCCTAACGGTCTGGTTGCAGGTTCGAGTCCTGCCGGGCCCACCAGTGGGATCAGCGGGTTTCTCGCTCTTTTTTTGCCCTCGCCCGCACCAGATATCCGGAGATGCTGCTGACCGCCTCTCTTCTCCGCCAGAAGCACAATACCTGCAGAGCGCGAAGATGGAAGGCCGGATCGTCCCTCGCCGCAAGATTGGAGGGCGCACCTAAGAGTAGGATAGCGAAGATCGGAAATGAAGCAGTTCGAACACGACTCTGGACCTCCTTGCGATTTCAGACGTCGCCATACAGCAGGCTTCCAGAATCTTGGCCGGTTCGCCGGGCTACTGTCACTAACTGTTCGGCGAATACCCCTCCCGAACGCAGCTTCGACATCTCTCGGTCAAGACACATGCCGATGTTTCAGGTTTGAAGTCCTTTCGTCCGCACCACTGCGACGCCCCCGCGCTCAATAGTCCTTTTATACTAGCAAGTTAGTCGAACGGAACCAATTTTTCGATCTCGCGTTGTTTCTGCAATCCAACCATAGCGATCACATCCACCTACGCGGGGGACAGCAATGGACCAAGCAGTAAGCGATTTCGCGCGCGGAAATGAGCGGGAGGAACAAATTGCAGCCGCCCTTGGCAACGGCGTTGTCTTCCTCGACGGAGATGGACAGATTGTCTGGATTGATCAAGTCACGCGCGAGCGATTGAACGGGGAGTTGAAGGATCTTGTGCTGCCGACTGAAAACGACGTGTCTGCAATCGATTGTGTCGTTTCAGCAGTGCCATTAGCCATCAACGGTGAGCAGACGGTTCTGTGCGTGCTTCAGGAAACGCGGCAATCCGGCCGTGACCTGATCTCGGCAATCGAATCGGTTGTGGCGGAAACGTCGTCCTTTACGCGTACGATCATCGAAAAACTACGGGGCCTGCGCCAGGTAGCCAAACCGGCGGCCCTCTCGTCCGACCTCGATGTCCTAACCGAACGCGAGCTAGACGTCCTAGGACTCATCTGCGAGGGGCTGAGTGATGTCGAGATGAGCAAGAGGCTGAACCTTTCGCACAATACGGTACGCAACCACGTCGCCTCCCTGTACCGCAAGATCGGCGTCAATCGACGCAGCGCCGCGATCATTTGGGCTCGAGAGCGGGCCGTAACAAGCGGGTCGGCAGTTAGTGTCAAACGGCGGAGGCGCGGGCCTTCTGAGTCGCCGCGACCGTGAGTTCTCTACTAGTAGGATTGGTATTTCTCTCTCTCTTGCGCTGGAACTGCCTACATTGTTTCCTACGCTGAACTCATCAGCTCATTCGGATGAGCCTACCGTGTCCTCGATAGCCCCGGGCGCTCGTGCGCGCCCGCGGCGTCATGGATGTCTAATGATGACAAGGCACCTCCGTGGCCGAACTCGTGCTCCGTCTCTATATCGCAGGAAATTCGGCCAGCTCTCACCGGGCAGAGCAAAATATTCGTCGCATGATGGCGGTCATCAAATCGGAAGGGTGGGACGTCGAAGTTGTCGATGTGCTGAACAAGCCCGAACTCGCCGAGAAAGCTGGGATCATCGCCACGCCAACCCTATCCTACGAACATTCAGTTCGTCCGCGACGCATTGTGGGCGATCTGAGCGATATCGGGCGGGTTCTCGAGTTTCTGGGAATCGAGATAAGGGGAGACCTGCATGACGGCACAGGATAGCGACGTTCCGGATGTGTTGGAGCGGGTCAAAACCGGGGTCGATGCATTCGATGAGCTTGTTATGGGTGGGCTTCCACGAGCCCGGACTACCGTAGTTGGCGGCACGCCGGGAAGCGGGAAAACCGTTTTCGCTACGCAGTTTCTTGCTCATGGCATTACCACGTTCGGCGAGAACGGCGTCCTCGTAACCTTTGAGGAGCCGCCCGCCGATATCGAAGCCAATATGCGCGGATTTGGATGGGAGCTTGGGCGTTGGCGCAGAGAGGGCAGATTGGCCTTCGTCGACGCAAGCCCTCCGGCCAATGATGAACTCGTGATCGGGGATTTCGACTTGGCCGGGCTCCTCTCACGAATCCAGCATGCGGTCAGGGGCGTCCATGCCAAGCGCGTTGTCCTGGACTCGCTAACGCAACTGTTCGATCATTTCATCGGTGACCCCAAGATCCTCCGCCGCGAACTCTTCCACATCAGCAGCGCCCTGAAGAAATCCGGTCTCACCGTGCTCATGACAGCAGAGCGCAACAGCGAGTACGGGGAAATTACGCGCCATCGGCTGGAGGAATTTGTCGCCGACAACGTCGTGATCTTGCGTAACGTGCTTCACCGGGAAAAGCGGCGGCGAACGATCGAGGTCCTCAAGATGCGCGGCAGCCATCATGCAGAGGGTGAGGCGCCGTTCACGCTGCTCGCAAGCCAGGGAGTGGTGGCCGTTCCGCTGTCCTCGCTCCGTCTTGAACAGGAATCGAGCACGGTGCGCGTGACCAGTGGAAATCCCGCCATCGATGAGATGTGCGGTGGCGGATTTTTCCGCGACAGTGTCACGCTCGTGAGCGGCGCCACCGGCACGGGCAAGACCCTGCTGGTCACCAACTTTCTCGCGGGCGGGGTCGCCGCGGGCGAAAAGGCAATCCTGTTCGGCTACGAAGAAAGCAAGGGGCAGTTGTTCCGCAATGCGAGCGGTTGGGGTACGGACTTCGCCCAGATGGAAGCCGAGGGCAAGCTCAAAATCATCTGCCTCTATCCTGAGGCCCAGGGGCTGCCCGATCACCTGCTCACGATTCAGAGCCTCGTTGACGAATTCCAGCCAAACCGGATCGCGGTGGATAGCCTTTCGGCCCTGGAGCGAATCGCTCCCGATACAGGCTTCCGCGAGTTTCTGATCAGTCTGACATCCTTCATCAAGAAGCGGGAAATTGCCGGGCTTTGCACCGCAACAAGCAAATCTCTCATCGGCGGCGAGAGCGTCAGCGAGCAGCATATCTCGACCCTGACCGACTCGATCATTCTACTGCGATATATCCAGGAGCAGGAAACCATGCATCGGGGCCTTATGGTGCTCAAGATGCGCGGCAGCGAGCATGCCAAGGAGATCCGCCGGTTCACGATCGACGGTGCCGGCATGCATCTTGGCGAACCGTTCAAGGAAGCGCCGAATGTGTTCAGAGATTAGAGGCGCCTGTGATCGCAACCGGTTGAACAACGCCAAATCGAGGCAAGCCCGATGAACATGACCGGTTCATCTAACGGTTCTCGAATCGACCAGACCGAGATTAGGTTTCTCATCGAGAAGAATGCCGACGGTATAATCGTCGTCGACGAGGGCGGGACCGTGTTGTTTGCCAATCCAGCCGCGGAACAGATATTTGGGCGAACGTCCGGGTCTCTGATTGGCTCGCCGATTGGCATACCCTTTGTTACGAGCGATGCGACGGAAATTACCGTTCATAGACCGGGGGACGGCCCAATCGATGCCGAAGTCCGCGTCGTGGAAACGAGCTGGGATCATCGGCCCGCCCGTCTTGCCAGCCTTCGTGACATTTCGGCACGTAGGGCACTGGAGGAGAGACTGAGGCATTCCGCGAAAATGGAGGCGATCGGACGATTGACGGCTGGCATTGCGCATGATTTCAACAACCTACTCACCGTAGTGCTCGGCAACCTGGAAAGCGTGCAGCGGCGGTACGCCAATCTCGATTCCAGGTTAGTGCACGCTCTCGAAAGTGCGATGCGAGGCGCTCAGCAAGCGGCAGTTCTGACGGAGCGGTTGCTTGCATTTGCGCGGCGCAAGCCGCTTGAGCCCCGGCTCCTGGACCTCGATGCCATTGTCAGGAGAATGTCCGATCTGCTCCAGCGTACCCTTGGAGAACGGATCATTGTTCGAGCCAAGATCGGTGCAAATCTATGGACGGTGGAAGCTGATCCCACCGAACTGGAGGCAGCGATCCTGAATCTTGCGGTCAACGCGCGAGACGCAATGCCATCGGGAGGCGAACTCAGTATCGAGACAGCGAATGTCGAACTGGCTGTCGATCCTGAGGCGGTCGAGGGTGAAGCGAAAGCAGGGCCTCATGTGCTGATTTCGATTGCGGATTCCGGCAGCGGTATGACGCCCGATGTGCTCCGCCACGTTTTTGAACCGTTCTTCACGACGAAGACCGATGGACGTGGGACCGGCCTGGGGCTAAGCCAAGTCTACGGCTTCGCCAAACAGAGTGGCGGTTACGTCAAGCTCTGTAGTCAAGTGGACGTTGGTACGACGGTCAAGATCTTTTTACCGAAGGCGGCGGCACACCTCGAAATGGCGGAATCGCAAATCTCGCCGCCAAATAATCTCGCGCCTGTTCCAGAAGCGAGGGCCGCCGAGACGATCCTCGTTGTCGAAGACGACAAGGGCGTTCGCCAGTACACCGTAAGCAGCCTGCGAGAGCTGGGCTATATTGTGTTCGAAGCCGTCGACGCCACTGTTGCGCTCGATATTCTCCGACACCAGCCGGATATCCATTTGCTCTTTACCGATCTTGGCCTGCCGGGGGGTATCGACGGGAAAAGTCTGGCGGAGCAGGCGCGACTGATGCGCCCATTACTTAGGATATTGATTACATCCGCATACGCCGACAGTTCTCTCATTCAAGAGGGCCGGCTTGCTCCAGACATCGATCTGCTAACCAAACCATTCACCTTTGCAGCGCTGGCGACGCGAATACGTGAAGTGCTGGATGCAAACCTCGGCAACGAGGGGGCCGGAGCACATATTCTTGTGGTCGAGGACGAATCCCTGCTGCAAATGTTTCTGGTCGACGAACTCGCGCAGCTCGGTTTGCCGGTTGAGACCGCGGCAAGCTTCAAGGAGGCTCTCGCCAAATTTCAAAACCGCAGTGAGCATCTAGCTGCAGCCGTCATTGACCTCGGCCTGCCGGACCGACCCGGTGACGAATTGATACCGGCGATTAGGGCGTTACGGCCGAATTTGCCGGTTATTTTGACGACCGGATATGCCAAAGACGACGTCCGGGCACGCTTCGCGGCTTACGCACGTCTGGAGATACTGACTAAGCCGTTCAATTCGAAAGACCTACTGGACGTACTCAAGAGCTTTGGAATCCGTTCGAGCAACGCTCATTGAGCCAACTGTAGCCGCCGGATTTTTCATGGATGCTGCACAAGGTCGTCACAGCTATTTCCCAGCTTCTCAATACCCGGGGCTGAGTTTCTATAATTCCGTGGATAGCCGCGGGTTTGTGCGCTCGACCAAACTGCGTCTTGAATGGTCCGAAACCCCCGTCGACCCTGTGTGTACCGAAAACCTTATCCGAGTTGATGATGTAATGGAATCGCCTAAGCTGGCGGAATGATCGGG
>NZ_JAQMIL010000073.1:0-52941 GCF_029990105.1 Bradyrhizobium sp. Arg237L
CCAACGGGGCGCGCGTTCGCGCGACCCGTTGGCTTTGCCCACCCTACGAATTAGCCACAAACTATCGCGGCGCGCGCTTTGCCAGGATTCGCTGCAGCGTTCGGCGGTGCATGTTGAGGCGGCGCGCGGTTTCCGAGACGTTGCGGTTGCACATCTCGTAGATGCGCTGGATGTGCTCCCAACGCACGCGGTCGGCCGACATCGGGTTGGCCGGTGGTTCGGATTTTTCGGTGCCGCTCGCGAGCAATGCCGCGACGACATCGTCGGCGTCCGCGGGCTTCGAGAGATAGTCGATCGCGCCCATCTTCACCGCGGTCACGGCGGTGGCGATATTGCCGTAGCCGGTGAGCACGATCGCGCGCGCATCGGGGCGCTTGCGCTTCAATGCGGAGACGACGTCGAGGCCGTTGCCGTCGCCCAACCGGAGATCGACCACCGCAAACGCAGGCGCGGCCTTTCCGATCTGCGCCAGACCATCGGACACAGTATCGCAGGATGTCACGGTGAAGCCGCGGGTCTCCATGGCGCGCGACAGGCGCTCCAGGAACGGCTTGTCGTCCTCGACGATGAGCAATGAGCGGTCGGCTTGATCGTTCAGTTCGGCGATGGCGTTCACGGTTCTGCTATCCCTTCTCCAACACCAAAGATATGGCGTGTGACTGCGGCGATGCCAAGGCCACCCAAAACCGGCCGGTTAATGCGTCAAATTGTCGAATTGTGTTCAGCCCATCATTTCGTCGGCAGCTTCGCTCGTCTCGAACACGTCGCGCGGCCAGACGATCTGCACCACGGCGCCGTGATCGGGAAAGACGCGATTGGTGAAAGTGACCTTGGCGCCGGTGCGCTCCAGCAGGGTCCGCGCGATGAAAATGCCAAGACCAAGCCCCGCGCGGCCGTTTTGCGCCTCATCCGCGCTGCGGCGCCGCGACAAATAAGGCTCGCCGATCCGGTTCAGCATGTCAGGAGCGATGCCGGGGCCGTCATCGGAAATGACGATTTCGACGGTCTCGGCATTCCACCAGGCATTCACCTCGACGGTCTGGTTGGCGAAATCCACCGCATTTTCCAGGATGTTGCCGACGCCATAGAGGATCGCGGGATTGCGGGCGCCGACCGGTTCCGTGGTGACTGCGACAGCAAGCCGCACCTTGATTGCAACGCCGAAATCGCGGTGCGGCGCAACCGCCTCCTCGATCAGCGTCGACAGTTTCATCCGGTCGAACGGCGCTCCGGTGGAGGAGAGCTGGGTGATCTTGCTCAGGATGTCGCGGCAGCGCTGCGCCTGCTCGCGCAGCGTCTTCAGGTCGGCAGCGAGCGGGCCGTCCTGCACGGTACGTTCCAGCTCGCGCGAGATCAGGAAGATGGTCGACAGCGGCGTGCCGAGCTCGTGCGCGGCCGCGGCGGCAAGGCCATCGAGCTGGGTCAGATGCTGCTCGCGCGCCAGCACCAGCTCGGTCGCGGCCAGCGCGTCCGAGAGCTTTCGCGTGTCCTCGGTGACCTGGAACGCGTACAGGCTGGTGACACCGATCGCGAGCAGGATCGAGAGCCAGACGCCGAACAGGTAGATCGGCTGCAGCACCAGCGGATCGTCGGGGTCCCAGGGCAACGGAAAATGGAAGAACACCAGCGCCGACGCGCAGGCGACCGCAAGGCAGCCAAGCGCGATCGTCAGCCGGACCGGCAGCGCGGTGGCGGAAATCAGGACCGGCGCCAGGAACAGGAACGAGAACGGATTCTGCAGGCCGCCGGTCAGGAACAACAGGCCGGCAAGCTCGACGATATTGAGCGCGAGCAGTGCTGCGGCATAGATCGGCTCCAACCGCTGCATCGGGTTGAACGCGATCTGCAGGGCGAGATTGAGCAGCGCCGACAGCGCGATGATGGCGATGCAGGGGATGACGGGAACGTCGAATTCCAGGCCCTGGGCGACGATGAAGATTGCGGCGAGCTGGCCAAGCGCGGCCAGCCAACGGAGCCGCAGAATCGTATCCAGACGGACATGGCGGCGTGGTTGGCGGAAATCTGAGGCGGCTACGTCGGTCATATCCTCACTTTAGCTACACGACAGCTCGATCACAAACGCGCGTGATCCGGCTGTGGCGGCGCCCGTCATGGCCGGGCTTGTCCCGGCCATCCACGTTCTTGCCGCAGGAAAGAGTAAGACGTGGATGCCCGGGACAAGCCCGGGCATGACGAGCTCCTTGCGCTCGGGGACCTGATGCCTCAATGAAACGGGTTGCATGAAGATCGAAGATACAATCTCGCGTAAGCCGCCAGCTTCCGATCCCGCAGCTCCGGCCGCGATCGATGTCGCGCATCTGGTGAAGGTCTACAAGGCCACCCGCGCGGTCGACGATGTCTCGTTTCGGATCGCGCGCGGCAGCATCACCGGGCTGCTCGGCGGCAACGGCGCCGGCAAGACCACGACGATCGCCATGATCATGGGCCTGGTGCTGCCGACCTCCGGCCGCATCCATGTGCTGGGCTTTCCGATGCCCGAACAGAGCGCCGAGGTGCTCGGGCGGATGAATTTCGAGAGCCCCTATGTCGACATGCCGATGCGGCTCACCGTGCGCCAGAACCTCACGATCTTCGGCCGGCTCTATGCCGTGCGGAATCTCGCAGACAGAATCGATCGACTCGCCTCCGACCTCGATCTGCGCGACTTCATCGACCGCGCCAACGGCAAGCTTTCCGCCGGCCAGAAGACGCGCGTGGCGCTCGCCAAGGCACTGATCAACGAACCTGACCTGTTGCTCCTGGACGAGCCGACCGCTTCGCTCGACCCTGACACCGCCGATTGGGTGCGGCAGCACCTGGAGAACTACCGCAAGAGCCATAACGCGACGATCCTGCTCGCTTCGCACAACATGCTGGAGGTGGAGCGGCTGTGCGACCGCGTCATCATCATGAAGCGCGGCAAGATCGAGGATGACGATAGTCCCGACCGGATCATGGCCCGCTACAACCGCGACACGCTGGAAGAGGTGTTCCTGGACGTCGCCCGCGGCCGCACCCGGGAGAGCGCGACATGAGCGAGATTGCCGTCCATCGCGGGCTGTCGCTCAACCGCATCAACGCGATGGTGCTGCGCTATTGGTATCTCTTGCTGTCGTCCTGGCCGCGACTATTGGAACTGGTCTACTGGCCGGCGCTGCAGATCATCACCTGGGGTTTCCTGCAGAACTACATTTCGCAGACCTCGGGGTTCTTCGCGCAGGCCGGCGGCACCCTGATCGGCGCCGTCATCCTGTGGGACATCCTGTTCCGCGGTCAGCTCGGCTTTTCGATCTCATTCCTGGAAGAGATGTGGGCGCGCAATCTCGGCAACCTCATGATGAGCCCGCTGAAGCCGATCGAGTTCCTGATCTCGCTGATGATCATGAGCCTGATCCGCCTCGCGATCGGCGTCATTCCGATGACGCTGCTGGCATTGTTCTTCTTCGGCTTCAACTTCTACGCCATCGGCCTGCCGCTGATCGCCTTCTTCTGCAACCTGATCTTCACGAGCTGGTCGGTCGGCATTTTCGCCTCCGGCCTCGTGCTGCGGAACGGGCTCGGCGCGGAGAGCATCGTCTGGACGCTGATGTTCGCGCTGATGCCGCTCGCCTGCATCTATTATCCCGTCAGCGTATTGCCGCCCTGGCTGCAGGTCGTCGCCTGGATGTTGCCGCCGACCTATGTGTTCGAGGGCATGCGGGCGCTCCTGATCGACCACGTCTTCCGCACTGAGCTGATGGTCGACGCCCTCATCATCAACGCGGTGCTGCTTGTCGCGTCATTTGCGATCTTTCTTGCCCTTTTGCGCAGCGCCAAGCGCAACGGCTCGCTGCTCAGCGGAGGCGAGTAACCTTCACTTTCCCGTGGATTCCCGGTTGTTTAGAGCTTTTTCGGCCGTAGATGTAGTGACAGATGCATTGACGCTTTATTACGCATTCGACAGTATGCTGCGTCGCAAACAAGGATTTTGAAGCAAATGCCGATTGGTGAATTTGGCGGCGCCCCGCCGCTGGCGGCCGAAGGCAGTCCGGCGGTCACGACGCCACTGTACTGGATGTACGAGATGGCGCATTCGTCGCTGAACCCGGCGCGCGCGGTGACCGACGCCACCAAGATCCTGTTTCAGAATCCGCTCAATCCGTGGACGCATACCGAAGTCGGCAAATCCGTCGCCGCGGCGTGCGAGTTGTTCGAGCGCACCACCCGCCGCTACGGCAAGCCGGAATGGGGCCTCGACGAGACCGAGGTCAATGGCGTGCGTACGGCGGTTGAAGTCCGCACGGTCTGGGAAAAGCCGTTCTGCCGGCTGCTCTATTTCGATCGCAAGCTGACCCGGCCGCTGCGCAGCCCCCAGCCGCGGGTGCTGATCGTGGCGCCGATGTCCGGCCATTACGCGACGCTGCTGCGTGGCACGGTCGAAGCCTTCCTGCCGACCCACGAGGTCTACATCACCGATTGGGCCGATGCGCGCATGGTGCCGCTGTCCGAAGGCCGCTTCGATCTCGATGACTATGTCGATTACCTCATCGAGATGCTGCATGCGCTTGGCGGCAACATGCATGTCATCGCGGTCTGCCAGCCCTCGGTGCCCGTGGTGGTCGCGGTCTCCCTCATGGAAGCGCGGCGCGATCCCTTCGTGCCGCTGTCGATGACGCTGATGGGCGGTCCGATCGACACCCGCCGCAATCCGACCGCGGTCAACAACCTCGCCGCCGAACGCGGCATCGAATGGTTCCGCAACAACGTCATCACCAAGGTGCCGTTCCCGCATCCTGGCATGATGCGCGACGTCTATCCGGGATTCCTGCAGCTCAACGGCTTCATCAGCATGAATCTCGATCGCCACATGGATGCGCACAAGGCGCTGTTCGCCAATCTGGTGAAGGGCGACGGCGATCTCGTCGACAAGCACCGCGAATTCTATGACGAATATCTCGCGGTGATGGATCTGACCGCCGAGTATTATCTGCAGACCGTCGACCTCGTCTTCGTCAAGCATGCGCTGCCGAAGGGCGAGATGACCCATCGTGGCGAGCCGGTCGCTCCCTCCAAGATCAGGCGCGTTGCGTTGATGACGGTGGAAGGCGAGAAGGACGACATCTCCGGCCTTGGGCAGACCGAAGCGACGCATGCTTTGTGCACGTCAATTCCCGATCATCGCCGCGTGCATTACGTGCAGAAGGGCGTCGGACACTATGGTGTGTTCAACGGCTCGCGTTTCCGTGCTGAAATCGTGCCGCGCATCTCCGATTTCATGGTTTCGTCGGCGAATACACGGCTTTCCCTGGTCGCAGCCGCTGAGTAGCGGTGTGATCGAGCCCGATTTGGGTGGGTTTATAAGTCGCTGAATTGATTAAAAGAATCCGGATTCGGCGATCGCTCAAGGAATGAGTTTTGACTCGTTCCTTCGAGGGTGATTTCGGACCGGGTCGGTCCAAATTTTTCGGGTTCCGACCCCACTATGTAGGGGTCAAATCGCGGGCAGCCTCTGTATATTGGGCAAATGATTTGTTTTTGCGCCGAGCGATTTCCCTGGCGGCGGATATGGCAGAATCCGGGCGAACTTCTCCTCCCCGGACTCTCAGAAATGGCCACTCGCGCGCTCCTCTATCGGCGGCCCGCCGAACCCTCGACTCTTCTCATCAAGCACGGCTCCCAATATTTCGCGATCAGGCTACGGCGGCATAGGCGCGCGCGTCGCTACACGCTTCGCATTCATCCAACTGACCGCGAAGCGATCCTCACGATGCCGCCGCGCGGCACCATCGCCGATGCGCGCGACTTCGCGCAGCTTCATGGCGGCTGGATCGCCGCGCGTCTTGGTCGCCTGCCGAAGGCGGCGCCGTTCCAACCCGGCACAGTGGTGCCGCTGCGCGGCGTGCCGCATCGGCTCGTGCATCGCGCCGGCGAGCGCGGCACGGTGTGGACCGAGATCCGTGACAGCGGCGAAAGGATTTTGTGCGTGGCCGGCGAGCCGGAGCACATGGACCGCCGCGTGCACGACTTCCTCAAGCGCGAAGCGCGCAAGGATTTGCACAAGGCGTCCTTAGCCTATGCGGCGGAACTCGGCGTGCGCGTGCGCCGTGTCTCGATCCGCGATCAATCGAGCCGCTGGGGTTCCTGCACTTCGCACGGATCGCTGTCGTTCTCCTGGCGCCTGATCCTCGCGCCGCCCTACGTGCTCGACTATCTCGCCGCGCATGAGGTCTCGCACCTGGTCGAGATGAATCACTCGCTGCGGTTCTGGAAGACCGTTGGCCGGATCTGCTCGTCGGTGGATCGCGCCAAGACCTGGCTCGACACCCACGGCAACGATCTGCATCGCTACGGTATCGAGGATTAGGGTTTCGACGTGTAGGATGGGTAGAGCGAAAGCGAAACTCATCATCTTCTTCGCCGCAGCGGCCCAATTGATGGGTTTCGCTTTGGCTCTACCCATCCTACGAAAGCTCTGTAGCCCGGATGGAGCGAAGCGCAATCCGGGACGGTCTCAAACGTAGATCGAACTGTCCCGGGTTACGCTTCGCTGCACCCGGGCTACGAGATCAGCGGGCTACGCAATCAGCGGCCGCCGAACAGGCGATCGACCAGCCAACCATCCAATCCCGCCGCAGCTTCCGGACGCGCACTGGGATTGGGCGGCGTGGAGGCGCGCGTCGGCGTCGGCGGCGGGCGATACTGACCGGCGGAAGGAACGGGTGAGGGCGGCGCGAGCGACTGCGGTGACGGCGCGCTGACCTGCGACGAGGCCTGCACCAGATTCGACAGCGCCCAGCCGACTTGCGCATTCGCCAGGCTGGCGACTGGCACGCCCTGGTGCGCCGTGCGCATGAAGCGGCTCCACACCTCCACCGGCAGCCCGCCGCCGGTCGCCTTCTTGGTCGGCGAATTGTCGTCATTGCCGAGCCAGACGCCGGTGACGAGATTGGCGGTGTAGCCGATGAACCAGGCGTCGCGGAAATCCTGGCTGGTGCCGGTCTTGCCGGCGGCGGTCCAGCCGGGGATTTCCGCCTTGCGCGCGGTGCCGGAGATCAGCGTCTCCATCATCATCGTGTTCATCATCGCGACATAGCGCGGCTCGATCACCCGGGCGAGTTGGTCGGCTGGCCGAACGTAGAGCAGCTTGCCTCTATCGGTGCGGATCCTCGTCACCACGTGCGGCGAGACGGCGGTGCCGCCATTGGCAAAGGGCGCGTAGGCGCCGACCAGTTCGATCACCGAGACCTCGGAGGTGCCGAGCGCGATTGAGGGATTGGCGTCGAGCTTGGAGGAGATGCCGAGCCGGTGCGCGGTCCGCACCACGTTCTTCGGGCCGACCTCGAGCCCGAGCCTGACCGCGACCGTGTTCAGCGACATCGCCAGCGCCTGCGTCAGCGTCACCGAGCCGAAATATTCGTGGGTGTAGTTCTCCGGCTTCCAGCCCTTGATATCGAGCGGGGCGTCAGTGCGGATCGTCTCCGGCGTCAGCCCGGCCTCGACCGCGGTGAGATAGACGAACGGCTTGAAGGCCGAGCCAGGCTGGCGCTTGGCGGTCACCGCGCGGTTGAACTGGCTCTCGGCATAGTTCCTTCCGCCCACCATGGCGCGCACCGCGCCGTCGGGCGTCATCGCCACCAGCGCGCCCTGGGTGACGTTGAACTTGACGCTCTTGGCGGCGAGCTCGTCGATGATGGCGGCTTCGGCGACGTTCTGCAGCTTCGGATCGATCGTGGTCTCGACCGTGATGTTCTGGTCGATCTGGCCGACGAGGTCGTCGAGCACTTCGCCGATCCAGTCGGCGACGTAGTTGACGGTGCCGGCGCCGGCCGGCTTCACGTTGTAAGAGGGATGGCCGATCGAGGCCTTCGCCTGGGCCTCGGTGATGAACTTGGCGTCCGCCATCGCTGACAGCACGATCTGCGCGCGCTGCTCGGCGCCTTCAGGATTGCGGTTCGGCGCCAGCCGCGACGGCGATTTGACGAGCCCTGCAAGCATCGCGGCTTCCGCCAAGGTCACGTTCTTCGCCGACTTGCCGAAATAGCGTTGCGCCGCGGCCTCCACGCCATAGGCGCCGGAGCCGAAATAGACGCGGTTGAGATAGAGCTCCAAGATCTCGTTCTTGGAATGCTTGCGCTCCAGCCAGATCGCGAGCTCGGCCTCCTGCAGCTTGCGCTGCATGGTGCGCTCCTGCGTCAGGAACAGGTTCTTGGCGAGCTGCTGCGTCAGCGTCGAGCCGCCCTGCGACACGCCGCGACGCAGGAGATTCGTCACCGCTGCGCGCGCGATGCCGATCGGGTCGACGCCATAATGCGAGTAGAAGCGGCGGTCCTCGATGGCGATGAAGGCTTTCGGCAGGTATGGCGGCAGGTCCTTCAGCGCGACATTGGCGCCGGCCATTTCGCCCCGCTGCGCCAGCACGCTGCCGTCCATGCCGACGATCTGGATCGTCGGCGGCCGCTTGGGGATTTCGAGCGATTGGATCGGCGGCAGATGCGCGCCGACCCAGACCACCACGCCGACGACCGCAATCGCCGCCCACAGGCCGAGCACGACGCCCCAATAGAATATGCGGCCGATCGAAGAGCCGCCGCGCGATTTCCGCCGTTTCCCGCCACTCGAAGCGGGCTTGCGCTCGCGCGGCGGTTCCGCGCCGGCGTCACTGCTGCTGCTGCGCTTGGCGGATTTCTTCGGCCTGTCTTCGGGATTGGGGATGCGGTCGGCCGGCGAGAGCCGCAAATCGGCGAGCGCGGCCGGAAGCCCAAATAGCGGCTCCTTGCGCCCGCCGCTCTTTTTCTTTCCCCACGCCATCCACAAACGCTGCTCACACCACGTTCCGCCGCACGCTAGCGTTCCCGGTTTAAGGCCCGGTTACGCAAAGCTTAACGCGGGATTAGGAGGTGAGGCAGCGCCACGTCGAACGAAGCCATAGGGTGGGCAAAGCGAAGCGTGCCCACCTTTGCGAGCGGAGTGCTTGATGGTGGGCACGCGTCGCTTTGCCCACCCTACCGCATCCCAATGCCGGGTTAGTAGGTGAGGCAGCGCGTGATAAAGATTGCGGAACCGAGCGTAGCGTTTTCAAGCGAAGTGGACACCGGTTCGCATAGCAATCAAGTTTACGCAGATTGCGTGGACTTATCTGCGCAGAAGACGCGTCAAGACAAGAAGGGAGAGACACATGGGCCATATCGATCCGACCAAGGAAGTCTTCGCGCAGTTCAGGGAGAACGATCGGCCGGGGCCGATCCACATGCTCAATCTGGTTCGCCTGCGCGAATGGGCCGCCTATCCCGACGGCCGCAAGGCCACGGGCGCGGAAGCCTATGCCGCCTATGGCCGCGAGAGCGGGCCGGTGTTCGAGCGGCTCGGCGGCCGCATCGTCTGGCAGGGCCGTTTCGAACTGATGCTGATCGGGCCGCAAGAGGAGCGCTGGGACCATTGCTTCATCGCCGAATACCCAAGCGTCGCCGCCTTCGTCGAGATGATCCGCGATCCCGTCTATCGCGAAGCAGTGAAGCACCGCCAGGCCGCAGTGGAGGATTCGCGCCTGATCCGCCACGCCGTGCTCCCGGTCGGCAAGACGTTCGGCGAGATTCCGAAGTAAGCCACCAAGCCGTAGGGTGGGCAAAGCGAAGCGTGCCCACCTTTCTTGCACCGACCGTGGATGGTGGGCACGCTGCGCTTTGCCCACCCTACGCAGCTCCCGTCATTGCGAGCGCAAGCGAAGCAATCCATCTCTCCACTTGCGGAGGCATGGATTACTTCGCTGCGCTCGCAATGACGTTGAGAAAGCGCGCCACTATAACGTTCAAAACGAAATCGGCGGCCCGAAGGCCGCCGATCGTTTGTCTTGCGATGCTCGCTGACTAGCCCGCCGGGCCGGCGTCCTCGAGGATCGGGCCGAACAGCTCCCAGCGCTCGCCGTTGAAGCGCATCATCTGGAGCTGCTTGTTGACGCGGTAATCGGTCGGCGAGGTGTTGGCGACGATGCCGGGCAGCGAGAGGTCGAGCTGCACGTTCTTCAGGCTGGAGGCCTGCTTCATCACGTTCTCGCGCGTGAGATTGTCGCCGGACTCCTTGAGCACATGGATCAGGAGCTGCGCGGTCGAGTAGCCATAGGTGTTGAAGTTCGAATCCTTGTCGCCTTCCGGATAGTACTTGGCCATGAACTCGAAATACTTCTTCATGCCGGCATCATCCTTCCAGGTCGGATCGAGCGGATCCTTGCCGTAGTTGACGCTGATCACGCCCTTGGCGGCCTCGAGGCCTGCGGGCTTCATCACCGCGCCGACCGACGTCGCGTTGATGTCGACGATCTGCACCGGCTTCCAGCCGAGCTCGGCGATCTTCTTGATCGCCTGCGCCGCCTGCTTCGGCGTGGTGGCGCTGAAGAACAGGTCCGCGCCGGCATCCTTGATCTTGAGAATCTGCGAATCCACGGTCGGATCGGACACTTCATAGGAGGCTTCCGCCACCACCATGCTGGCCGCCTTGTCGGCGAGGCCGGCCTTGATGCCGTTCAGGTAATCTTTGCCGAGGTCGTCGTTCTGATAGAGGATGCCGATCTTGGCGGTCGGATGGTTCTTCAGGATGTACTGGCCGTAGATCCGGCCCTCGACGAAGTAGTTCGGGTTGAAGCCCATCGTCCACGGGAAATTCTTCGGGTCGGTGAACTTCGAGGCGCCGGTCGCGGCGAATAGTTGCGGCACCTTCTTGGAGTTGAGATATTTCTGGACCGCCGCATTGGATGGTGTGCCGACGATCTGGAAGGTCAGAAGTACCTCGTCGCTTTCGACCAGCTTGCGCGCCTGTTCGACCGCCTTCGGCGGCGAATAGGCATCGTCGTACTGGATCAGGTTGATCTTGCGCCCGTTCACGCCGCCCTGGTCGTTGATCATCTTCATATAGGCGGCCTGGGTCTTGCCGATCGAGGCATAGGCCGATGCAGGACCGGAGAACGGCACGGTCTGGCCGACCTTGATCTCGGTGTCGCTGGCGCCGGGGTCGTATTTCTTCTGGGCATTGGCCGCTGAAACCGACAGCGCGAATGCCAGCGCCGTCCCTGTGACCAGATGCAAAAACCCGTTCCTCATTCGCAGCTTCCTCATGTGATTGTGCCGATGATCTTCTCCGCTGGACTTCAAGGTCCGCCGGATGCCATCGCTAGCGACGATAGTGGAGGAACCCTTGCTGCAATGCAAGGTGGAGTCGGGCCGAAAAGCCGAGCGATATCAGTCGACCAAAGTAGGGTGCGGGCCCAACCCCGGAAACCGGGTGGACGCTGGCACGACGCGCAGAGAAGATGCCGGCGCTCAGCTATCCGGGATGAAGATGCCTGTTCGCGACAAACTGACGAAGCCGGCCACAACTTTCGGTCTGGATCGGGTGGAAACGCCGATCGGGATAGCTTTGCTGGTCACCGATGACGACGGCGTGCTCCGTGCGCTGGATTGGGAGGACTATGAGGCGCGGATGAACGAGCTGCTGCGCCTGCATTATGGCGCGGTGGCCCTGAAACAGGCGCGTGCGCCGAAGGATATCCGCGCCGCGCTGTCTGAATATTTCAAGGGCGATCTCGATCGCCTCGGCAGCATCCAGTGGCGCGTCGCCGGCACGGCGTTCCAAAACAAGGTCTGGACCGCGCTGGCGAAGATCCCCGTAGGTACGACGATGAGCTATGGCGCGATGGCGGCAAAGCTCGGCGCGCCCAACGCCCAGCGCGCGGTCGGCCACGCCAACGGCTCGAACCCGATCAGCGTCGTGCTGCCCTGCCATCGCCTGATCGGCGCCAACGGCGCGCTGGTCAAATATGGCGGCGGGTTGGAGCGCAAGCGCTGGCTGCTCGCGCACGAAGGTGTATCTCTTTAGATTAAGCCGGCCGCCGTCGGATCAAGAATTTCTGCATCCCCTCGAGCACCAATTCGCGGCGCTGGTTGAACACGGTGGAGCGCAGTGTCACCACGCCGGTGGTGCGGCCTGGCACAAGCTCGGTCACTTCAAGCGCGGGATAGATGGTGTCGCCGGCATAGACCGGCTTCAAGAAGCGGCTCGACTGTTCGAGAAAGCCGATCATGGATTCCTCGACGATGAAGGGAAACAGCCCGGCGCCGGGCGCGGTGTGGATCAGGGTCTGAAAGCCGTGCGCGAGCAGGTGTGGCATGCCGCGGGCGCGGCAATATTCGATGTCATAGTGGATCGGATGGGTATCGCCGCTTGCGGTCTGGAACGCCGCGAACACAGCCTCCGTCTGGGTCCGGCTCGGGATCACGAAACGTTCGCCGAGTGTGAAATCTTCGAACCAGCGCTGTGCTTGCACCATGCGGTGTTGGGCGGGGTCGAAGTCGGTCATATCAGGGCTTTCCTCGCAAGGATTGTTTTGTGATGTATCGGTATCGCAGCGATGTTGATGCGGCAATCGATTCCGCCTAATCCGGCCATGACGAGAAGCATCCCAGTCATCCATGACCCTGTTCGCAAAACTCTCCGCCTATGATGATCGCTCCGCCCGGCTTGCCGGCATCGGGCTAATGCTGCTGTCGATCTTCATGTTCTCGTTCGGCGATGCGATGGGGAAATTCCTTGTCGCGACCTATTCGGTCGGACAGTTGTTGTGGCTGCGCGCCTGTGCGGCACTGGCCGTGCTGCTGCCGATCATCTGGAAGCAGCGCGCGGCGTTCTTCCCACTCGAGCGTCCCTGGCTGCAATTGCTGCGGGTGACGCTGTCGACGCTCGAGGTCGCCGCCTTCTTCCTTGCGACCGTCTACCTGCCGCTCGCCGACGTCATCACCTATTATCTTGCCGGTCCGATCTTCGTCACCGCGCTGTCGGGCCTGGTGCTGGGCGAACAGATCGGCTGGCGGCGCTGGAGCGCGATCCTGGTCGGCTTCTGCGGTGTATTGATCGCGCTCAGGCCATCAGCGCAAACCGTGAGCTTGCCGGCGATGATCGCGCTCGGCGGCAGCATGTCGTTCGCGGTCCTGATGCTGATCACGCGCTCGCTGCGCGCAACGCCCGATATCGTGCTGACCTCGTCGCAGTTCTGCGGCACATTCCTGCTCGGCGCCGTGCTGTCGCCATTCGGCTGGGTGACGCCGGATGCCGGCAGCCTCGCTATCTTCTTCGTCGCCGGCCTGATCTCGGTCGCCGCGCTGCTCTGCGTCAACCGCTCGCTGAAGCTGGCGCCGGCAAGCGTGGTGGTGCCCTACCAATATTCGATGATCGTCTGGGCGGTGATCTTCGGCTTCGTCGTGTGGGGTGACGTGCCGTCCTGGGCCACCATTGTGGGGGCTGCGATCATCATCGGCGCCGGGCTCTACATCTTCCTGCGCGAGCAGAAGCTGGGGCGGGAAGAGCCGGTGGTGAGCCCGCCGGTGTAGCCCTAAGGATGCTGTGACGTAGGTGGGCAAAGCGCAGCGTGCCCACCCTACGCCGTCTGCGTGTTATCGATCCCGCCGCAACGATGAGCCCCAGCTCTTCAGCGACGACCAGACGCCGCGCGAGAGGCGGAAGCAGTCGACCGGGGTGGAGGAGCCGAGCGCTTCGAAGCGGTGCAGCTCGACGCCGCTCCACTGGAAGCCGCACTTCTCCAGGATGTTGCGCGACGACGGGTTGGCGACGCGGGCGCCGCAAAACAGATAGTCGTGGTCGAATTCCTCGAAGAAGTAGTCGATCACCGCGCGCGCCGCCTCGGTGCCAAAGCCCTGGCCCCAATGCTCGACGCCGAGCCAGTAGCCGAGCTCCGGCGCATCAGGCTCGCGCCAGTTGATGCCGACCATGCCGACCGGCGCGGAGCTGTTCTCGATCAGGAACACGGTCTCGCCGCCTCCACCGGCAGTCGCACGCACGAATTCGACCGCATGCTCGCTCAAGTAAGGATGCGGCAGGCGGCGGGTGTTCTCTGCAATGCGACGATCATTGGCGAGATGCGCAATTGCTTTTACGTCCGCGAGCGTCGGCTTGCGCAAGGTCAGCCGTTCGGTCTCGAGGACGCAACCTCTCGACTCGCGCAATATCGGGGTCGGGATATCCTGCAGCATGTCGGGCTCCTGTGATGCGATAACGGTACGCTACGCTTCGATCCTTGCGCGTGGCCCCACATGGGACACGCGCAACAGAAAAGGGGAGGCCGGTATCCCGCCTCCCCTGGAGCCTCTTAGAGCCCCGCCGGTTCAACAGGATCCGGCGGACTCATATCGTCCACCGTCTATTCGGCTGCAGCCTCGAGCACCGGAATCACCGATACGAAGGTGCGGCCATTGCCTTTGGCGCGGAACTCCACACGACCTTCGACCTTGGCGAACAGGGTATGATCGGTTCCCATGCCGACATTAAGGCCCGGATGCCAGGTGGTGCCGCGCTGACGCGCGATGATGTTACCGGGAATCACGAGCTCGCCACCGAACGCTTTGACGCCAAGGCGTTTGCCTTTGGAATCACGTCCGTTTCGCGATGAACCGCCTGCTTTTTTGTGAGCCATAGCTCGTCTCCAACTGCAGTAATTCTCTAGATCAATTCCTTGACGGAATCATTTCACTTTTTGTCACGCTTCAACTTTTGATACGTGACAATCACATTTCTCTAACGTCGCGTTCTTGAAGGCTTATGCAGCATCCTCAGTGGGCGCTGCAGCAATCTTTTCCTTCTTCGGCCGCGGGCCGATCGTCGGCTTCGCGTTGTCGGTCAGGATCTCGGTGATCCTCAGCACCGTCAGCTCATCGCGATAGCCGCGCTTGCGGCGCGAATTCTTGCGGCGGCGCTTCTTGAACGCGATCACCTTCGGACCGCGCTTGTGCTGCAGCACCTCGGCTGCCACCGAAGCGCCGGCCACCGTCGGCACGCCCAGGATCGGCGTTTCGCCGCCGACCACCAGAACTTCGCCAAGTTGCACGATCGTGCCGACATCGCCGGCGATCTTGCCAATCTCGAGAACATCATCCGGAACGACGCGGTACTGCCGGCCGCCGGTTTTGATGACTGCGAACATCGTTTTATTCCTTCGTGTTCGATCCCGTCCTCGGGGTATCCCCCGGGCCGGCTTCTTGTTCAGTCGCTATGGGTTACGATTTTCGCGCGGCGCGGGGACGTGCCCCGGAATTCACGCAAAAACAAACGGCGCGAGAAATCCCACGCCGGATTGGCCGCCGTTATAGCGGCCAAGCGCCAGGAGTCAAGGCAAACGGGCCGAAAACCGGCCCAAAATGAAGGATTTGGAGCGATTTTAGCCCGGTTCGAGCCAGGTTTCCGGCCCGTAGCCCGGGTGGAGCGCAGCGCAACCCGGGTTAACCACCGGCCCCGGGTTACGCGTTCCGCTCCACCCGGGCTACCGCGCCCCAGTCAGCTCTCGGTCTTGGCCTTCGCCTTCGGATCATCCGCCGCCATGGCGTGCACCGGCGAGGTCTGGCGGGCGCCGGGGCCTGGATGCACATGGACGGCCTTGGCCGACAGCGGCTCGCCGCATTCCGAGCAGACCATCACGGGGTCGAACATGTGTCCGCAGTTCTTGTGCTGATGCAGCATCGGGCGGCCGCGCGAGTCCACCATGTGGATGTTGCCCCAGTGCACGATCGACATGATGATCGGATAGAGGTCGAGGCCCTTCTGCGTCAGGATGTATTCGTAGCGCTTCGGCGATTCCTGGTACGGAATCCGGCGCAGCACGCCGAAGCGCACCAGCTTCTTCAGCCGCTCGGCGAGCAGATGGCGGGTGATGCCGAGCGAGGACTGGAACGCCTCGAACCTGCGCTTGCGAAGAAAGCACTCGCGCAGGATCAGCAGGCTCCAGCGGTCGCCGATCACGGCCACCGTGCGGGCCAGTGAGCACGGCTCCTCTTCAAGCGTGTCCCATTTCATCAATGTCTCCAGTCACCTGCGGTCCGCGAAGCAGGTTTCATTCTAATTCGGCACTGAGGCCTGTTCAACCGTTTGTGCGCTGCCCGTTACCGCAGGGCGCAATCCGCTATTGACAGTTCTAAAATAGAACTTTAAAGCCGGGATCGCAACCGATGGCGGCGACGGGCCGCTCCGCACAAGGAAAGGCAATCGATGGCTGCTCCGCTCAAGGTCGAGTTTCATTTCGATTTCGGCAGCCCGAACGCCTATCTCGCCGAGCTTGTCCTGCCGGGAATCGAACAGCGCACCGGCGTGAAGTTCGACTACGTCCCGGTGCTGCTCGGCGGCGTCTACAAGGCGACCGGCAACATGTCGCCGTTCGACTCGCTGCGCGGGATCAAGAACAAGGCCGAATACAACGCGCTGGAAACCGAGCGCTTCCTGCGGCGCCACCACATCACGAAATTCAAGTCGAACCCGTTCTTCCCGGTGAACACCCTGATGCTGATGCGCGGCGTGATCGCCGCGGAGCTCGAGGGATTATTCGAGTCCTATTTCCGCGCCGCCTACCACCACATGTGGGTCGAGCCGAAGAAGATGGATGATCCGCAGGTCTTCCGCGCCGCGTTCCTCTCGTCCGGCGTCGATATCGATCGTGTGATCGCCCGCATCCAGCAGGGTGACGTCAAGAAGAAGCTGATCGAGAACACAGAGAACGCGGTGGCACGCGGCGAGTTCGGCTCGCCGACCTTCTTCGTCGGCGACGAGATGTTCTTCGGCAAGGATCGCCTGCGCGAGGTCGAGGAAGAGATCGTCGCGCAACTTGCGGCAGCGAAAGGCTGCGCGAGACGGCAGGGAATCTGAGCAAACCAATTCGCGACAAGACCCGAGACAAGGGGCGCGGCGGCGGGAGGTGGCATTGACGATATTGGAGCAGGCGGCCCCGGCGGCCGAAATTCTGGCAAATCTGCCGAACCGGATTCATGAAGTGATCGACCGGCATGTCGCGGCGACGCCGGATCGCACGGCGCTGATCGATGACGGCGGCAGCCTCACCTATCGCGAACTCGACCGCGCTATCGGCGGCACCGCGGACGCACTGCGTGCGCTCGGCGTCCGCGCCGGCGACCGCATCATGATCGTCAGCGAGAATGCGATCCCGCTCGCCTGCCTTCTGTTCGCCGCGAGCCGGCTCGATGCTTGGGCGATCGTGGTCAATCCGCGGCTGTCGCCGCGCGAACTGGAGCAGATCCAGGATCACAGCGGCACGCGTCGCGCCTTCTTCACCACCGACGTCTCCAAGGAAGCAGCCGCGCATGCCGCGCGCTACGGCGCACCGGTGCAGGATGTTGGACCGCTCTATGGCATCGGCGTTTCCGCGCTGAATGAGGCGACCTCGCCCGAGCCGGTCAAAGCCGACGGCGCCAACCAGGTCGCGGTCCTCATCTACACCTCGGGCACCACGGGTACGCCGAAGGGCGTGATGCTGACGCACCGCAATCTCCTGTTCAGCGCCCAGACCACCGCGGCGCTGCGCAATATGACGTCGGACGACGTGCAATATTGCGTGCTGCCGATCTCGCACATCGTCGGCATCTCCTTGTTGACGATGACGCTGATGACCGGCGCCACCGTCCGCCTGGTCGCGAAGTATGATCCGGCGGCGCTGGTGCAGGCGATGGCGGAGGAAGGCATCACGATCCTGAACGGCGTTCCCGCCACCTATCAGCGCCTGCTCGAATACAAGCGGACGACAGGTCTCTCGAAGTTGAACCGCGGCGCGCTGCGCCTGATCTCGGTCGCGGGCGCGCCGCTCGACCTCGACCTGAAATCGCGGGTCGAGCAGGAGCTCGGGCTGCCTTTGCTCAACGGGTATGGCATCACGGAATGCTCGCCCGGAATTTCCGGCGTCCGGCCGGAGACGCCGCGAGCCGACCATGCGGTCGGCACGCTGATGCCCGGTCTCGAGGCCAGGATCGTCGGCCGGGATGGCAAGCTCGTTGCGAGCGGCGCGGTTGGCGAGCTCCATGTCCGCGGCGCCAACGTCATGCGCGGCTATTACCGCGCACCCGATCTCACCGCGAAGGCGATCGATCCCGATGGCTGGTTCAACACCGGCGATCTCGCGCGCTTCGAGGGCGACTGCCTCTATATCGTCGGCCGCACCAAGGAGATGATCATCCGCTCCGGCTTCAACGTCTATCCGGCCGAGATCGAGGCCGTGCTCTCGACCCATGACGCCGTGGTGCAGTGCGCCGTGGTGGGGCGGCCGGTCGAGGGCAATGAGGAAGTGGTCGCCTTCGTCCAGTTGCTCAAGGGCTCGAGGGCGACGGCGCAGGACCTGATGGCCCATGTCGCGCCGCAGCTCACCTCCTACAAGCGGCCGTCGGAGATCATCCTGCTCGATGCGCTGCCCGCGACCTCGACGGGCAAGATATTGAAGCACAAACTGGCGGAGTCGCTGCACACGTCCTGAGCGCGCGGCGCCATCGATAATCTATTCCTATTCAACAGTCGGGAGAGGCCAATGCAGAAGAGAAATGCGACGGCGGCGGTCATCGGGGCCGGCGATTATATCGGCGGCGAGATCGCCAAGAAATTTGCATCCGAAGGATTCACGATCTTCGCCGGACGACGTAATGGCGCCAAGCTCGAGCCGCTGGTGAAGGATATCGAGGCGGCCGGCGGCGAGATCCATGCCCGCTCGCTCGACGCGCGGAAGGAGGAGGAGATCATCTCCTTCCTCAACGACGCCGACAAGCACGCGCCGCTCGAAGTCTGCATCTTCAACATCGGCGCCAACGTCAACTTCCCGATCCTGGAGACCACCGAGCGTGTTTTCCGCAAGGTCTGGGAAATGGCCTGCTATTCCGGCTTCCTCGCGGGCCGCGAGGCGGCGCGGCTGATGCTGCCGCGCGGCCAGGGCAACATCTTCTTCACCGGCGCCACCGCATCCTTGCGCGGCGGGCCGGGCTATGCCGCCTTCGCCAGCGCCAAGTTCGGCCTGCGCGCGGTGGCGCAGGCGATGGCGCGCGAATTGGGTCCGAAGAACATCCATGTCGCCCATCTCATCATCGATTCCGGCGTCGATACCGAATGGGTGCGGCAGCGGCGCATCGAAGCCCTTGGCCCCAACGCGCTCGACGATCCCGATCTGTTGATGCCGCCGGCGTCAGTCGCGGCTTCCTATTGGCAGCTCTACCAGCAGCCGAAGAGCGCCTGGACATTTGAGCTGGAAATCCGCCCGTTCGGCGAGAAGTGGTAACGGCGAGCCGGAGAGAAAATCATGAGCGAACATGTCAAGACCGAGATCGCCGACGGCGTGATGACGGTGACCTTGCAGCGTCCCGAGAAGAAGAACGCGCTCACCACGGCCATGTATGACGCCATGTCGGACGCGCTCGATAGCGCCGAGAGCGATGGCGCGGTCCGGGTGATCCTGTTCCAGGGCGACGGCGACAGCTTTACGGCGGGCAACGACCTCGCCGATTTTGCGAGCCAGGCCAACGGCGCCAATTCCGTCGAGGGTGGGGCACACCGCTTCATCGATACCATCGGCAAGGCAAAGAAGCCGCTGGTCGCGGCCGTGCAAGGCAATGCCGTCGGCGTCGGCACCACCATGCTGCTACATTGCGATCTGGTTTATCTTGCCGACAATGCGCGGCTGATCACGCCGTTCGTCAATCTCGCGCTGGTGCCGGAAGCAGCCTCGAGCTTCCTGTTGCCGCTCCGGATCGGCCATGCGCGGGCGTATGCGATGTTCGCGCTCGGTGAGCCGATGGAGGCATCAGCGGCGCTGGCCTGCGGGCTCGCGAATGCCGTGGTGCCGCCAGCAGAGCTGCGCAAGAAGGCGCGCGATGCCGCGATCGCGCTGACCAAGCGGCCGGCCGGTTCGCTCAGCCTCACCAAGCAGTTGATGCGCGACCACGAGCGGATCGCGGCGCGGATGGCCGAGGAAGGCAGCCTGTTCAAGGAGCGGCTCAAGACGCCGGAAGCACGCGAGGCCTTCGCAGCCTTCGCCGAGCGCAGGCCGCCTGACTTCACCAAGTTCCAGGCCTGATGTCGCTGCGCTCCCTCTCCCGCTTGCGGGAGAGGGCTGGGGTGAGGGTGTCTCCACGAGTCGCGCCTTTCGATCGTGGGGAGAGAGCCCCAACCGGCGCTACGCGCCAACTTCCCCCGCAAGCGGGAGAGGTAAGCAAGCCAACTAGCTTTACGTTCGAGGGAGCCGAACATGCACAGCGCGGGCAGCTATCAATATCCTTCGATGGATTCCGTCATCTATGGCAAGCCCGCGGCCGAGGCGCTGCGCGAGGAGGCCGAGCGGCTCGGCGCCAGACGCGTCTATTTGATTGTGAGTCGTACGCTCAACACCACAACCGACGAGATCGAGAAGATCCGCACAGCCCTCGGCAATCGTTATGCGTCGACCTTCGACGGCATCCCGCAGCACACCACGCGCGATGTCGTGGTGCAGACCGCAAAGCAAGCCAAGGAAGCGGGCGCCGATCTCGTGGTCGCGATCGGCGGTGGCTCGGTGGTGGATGCGGCCAAGATCGTGCTGATGTGCATGGAGCACGAGATCTTCGATCCTTCCGGACTCGATGGTTTCGAGACCACGCCCGAGCGCCGCTTCGGCCCCTTCCGCACGCCGAAGGTGCGGATGATCGCGATCCCGAGCACGCTCTCCGGCGGCGAATACAATTCCGGCACGCTGGTCACCGACACGCGCCGCAAATTGAAGCAGATATTCAATCATCCGACGATGATGCCGCGCACCATCATCCTCGATCCCGCCATCACGCGCTACACGCCGGAGAAGCTGTGGCTTGGTTCGGGCACCCGCGCGATGGATCACGGCATCGAGGCGATCTGCTCGATCCGCGGCAACGCGCTGGTCGATGCCGTCTGCCTGCAGGGCCTGCGTTATCTCCATGACGGCCTCTCACGCACCAAGGACGACCCGAACGACGAAGCTGCGCGGATCAATTGCCAGTTGGGCTCCTGGATGTCGGCCTTCGGCTTGCAGGCGCGGGTGCCGATGGGCGCAAGCCACGCGATCGGCCATGTGCTCGGCGGTACCTGCGACGTGCCGCACTATTTCTGCACGGCGGTGATGATGCCGAGCGTGCTGCGCTACAATCGTCCCGCGACCGAGCAGGCACAGAAATCGATCGCAGCCGCGCTCGGCGCGCCCGAGCTCGATGCCGGCGAGGCCTTCGCCGCCTTCATCGCAAAGCTCGGCCTGCCGCGGCGCCTGGCCGATGTCGGGGTGGGCGAGGACCGCTTCGAGCTGATCGGCAAGAATGCGATGCTGTCGATCTTCACCCGCTCGAATCCGCAGCCGATCCGCGAGCCGGCCGACGTCGTCAGGATTTTGCGGCTTGCGGCCTAAATCTGCCGCGAGCTTGGGCGCAACCAAACCCGTTTCAGGCCGTTATCCCCGGGTTCCAACCGGGGCAAGGATTTCATGGCCGACGAACTGGTATTGACAACGGGGATCGCCCGCCACGGCGCGACGCGTTTGCCGTCGGTCGACGTCGACAGCTTCAACATCGAACTGAAGGACGACGAGGGTTTCCTCGGCGACCGCGCCAGCAAGAGCGCGTTCCGCAAGATTCTCGACCGCTGGCGCAAGCCGTTGCGCAAAACCGGTGAGGACCCGTTCGGCGACGAGCCCTCCGAACAGGTCAACAAGAAGACGCTGGATGCGATGCTGATCGGCGACGACACCGAGGCCTCCGCCGTGGTCCACAGCGCGATCGAGGAGTTCGCGCTGGAACTTGCCTATGTGACGCGGCGTTTCCTCAAGACCAAGGCCTGGGCCAAGACCGAGCGCATCGTGGTCGGCGGCGGCTTCCGTGACTCCAGGCTTGGCGAGCTTGCGATCGCGCGCACCGAGATCATCCTCAAGGACGAGAAGTTCAAGGTTGATCTTCAGCCGATCCGCCATCACCCCGACGAAGCCGGGCTGATCGGCTGCCTGCATCTGGCGCCTTCATGGATCTTCGAGGCCCATGACAGCATTCTTGCGGTCGACATCGGCGGCACCAACATCCGCTGCGGCGTGGTCGAGACGCGCTGGAAGAAGGCGCCGGACCTCTCCAAGGCCACGGTCTGGAAATCCGAGCTTTGGCGCCATGCCGATGAAACCCCGACGCGGGAAGCCGCGGTGGAGCATCTGGTCGAAATGCTGCAGGACCTCATCGCGGAAGCCGAAACCGATGGGCTGAAGCTCGCGCCCTTCATCGGCATCGCCTGTCCCGGCGTGATCGACGAGGACGGCTCGATCGAGAAGGGCGCGCAGAACCTGCCGGGCAATTGGGAGAGCAGCAAGTTCAACCTGCCGGCAAGCCTGGTCGAGGCGATCCCAGAGATCGGCGACCACGACACCGCGATCGTCATGCATAACGACGGCGTGGTGCAAGGGCTTTCCGAAGTCCCCTTCATGCAGGACGTCGAGCGATGGGGCGTGCTGACGATCGGCACCGGCCTCGGCAATGCGCGCTTCACCAACCGCCGCAAGGAGAACGGCAGAGGCGCCAAGAATGGCGAGAAAGACGACAAGGACAACGGCGAGAAGAAAGCGAAGAAGAGCGCGTGACGATGGGCAGATGCATAGGGTGGGCAAAGCGAAGCGAAGCGTGACCACCATCGCGAGCGCGACGCTGGATGGTGGGCACGGCGCAAGAACGCCTTTGCCCACTCTACAGTTTCCGCAGCTTCCCGTTACACCGCCGTCATCTTTCCGTAGGTTTACGGGCGAATCTCCGGAAATCCGGGTGCAGTAAGGTTTAAAGGTTAGGTTAAGGCCGACATTGCGTTGGCTGTTTCCGCGCCCATTGCTACGGTGGCGGCGTCGCTCCGCTGACCGGCGAAGCCGCACTTCCCCGGCCAGCATTTTGATGAGGCGGCACGGGACCGCCAGTTATTTTTGTCGCGTCTGGCGGTCCCACCCACTCTTTCTAACCTGATTCTCCCGCTTCAGATCCATCCGATGCGCGAAAAGAACGTGGAGATCTCAAGGCTTGCGCGATCGGGGGCTTCGCGATGCGGAAAATGTCCGACGCCTTCGAACATTTTCAGATCGAGCTCAGTGAAGGTCTCGCCGAGCCGGTCGGTCCAGGCATAGGGAAACAGCGGATCGTGCTCGGCCCAGCGGATGCAGGTCGGCATAGTGATCGCAGGCAATGACGGCGCTTCGCCCTTCATCATCCTGACGCGCGCGGCGTGCGCGGCGCGGTAATGCGCGAAGCCGCCGGCGAGGTTGCCCGCTTTCAGGAAGTTGTCGGTGAAGGCGTCCAGCACATCGTCGAACGCATCCTGGCGATGCGACCAGCCTTTGAGGAAATGCCCGATATAAAGGCCGCAGCTCTCGCGCGTCGCGCCGACGAGTTTCGGCGCCATCTCCATCTGGTGGAATGACTGATACCAGATGTGGTTCAGCCTATCCGGCGCCGCCATCCGCGGCCCGATACCGGGATAGACGAAATCGAAAAAGAAAAGCCCCGCGATCCGCTCGGGCGCTTTTCGTGCCAAAGGCTGCATCACGGCGCCGCCGACATCATGGCCGACCACGCCGGCCCGCTCGATCCCGAGCGCATCCATCAGCGCCAGCATGTCGTCCGCATGCTGCTCCGGCCCGTACGGGCCGTCCGGCTTGTCGCTGTCGCCGAAGCCGCGCAGGTCGGGGGCGATCAGCGCAAAACGGTCGGCAAGCCGCGCCATGACCGGCTCCCAGGTCAGCCAGAATTCCGGCCAGCCATGCAGCAAGAGCAGGGGCTTGCCGGCCCCGATCCGGGCGACATGGAACGCCGCCCCATTGGCTTTCACTGTCAAATGCTCCATTTCGCCCTCCTTTCGGCCGGTTTCGGCGGTGCGGAAATCTTCTCCCGGCGCCTTGTCTCCCCCGGCATCCTCGCCTAGAACACGCCCCGACCGCGAGGGTGAGGAATCACCTTTTTGGCACCAGGAGAGGTGGCAGAGTGGTTGAATGCACCGCACTCGAAATGCGGCATAGGTGCAAGCCTATCGGGGGTTCGAATCCCTCCCTCTCCGCCACCTGGACGCGAGGTGCGAAAACCCAATAAAACCGGGCATTTCTGGAGCCACCGGATTCGGACGGTGGAGAACCACGGTGGAGACCCGTGGTCGGGTCAAATTGCCATCATTGGGTCGACCGAGGAAGCCCGAATCCTTGGAATAACTGTCATTTTGTTCCCAGGCTGAGATAGGCTTCAGGGAACGCAGATTTCAATCACTTGGCCAGGTAAAGAGCGACTGGTGTCCGATCGTCCCATCGATGCAGTCGCCTATTCGCTCGCTCCATTACGCCCGATTGGTCCTTCGTGTTCGTCTGTCGCCCAGCCCAGTCCTTGGATCGATCTCTTTCGCGAATCCTTGACCGAAAGCCTCGATCATCCGAGCATGATTCCACTTCGATGGCGACACATCCTCGTCGCCCTGAGACCTTCTTACCGCTGTAGCTTGCGGGAAAGGCATCCGAGATGCTTAGCCGGTAAGTCGCGCTCAGCGTCTCTGTCGACAGCCGGATACCGATCGAGCCATCAGCCTGAACGGCCTCGACGTCTAGATCAATCAGGTACAGCGGCACAGGCATGGTGCTAAAGAGCACGAATTGATCGGCAGAAGATCATCTACGCGTGCTCACCCCACTCGATTGCGATCGGTTGTGAGGCGTGGGCCGATTTCAGCCGCAGAGGCCGGAGGAAATCTCTGGTGATATTGGGCGCGGCCGCTTCTTCCGCTGAAACCTTCTTCCACGTCTGGCGGCACCACGCCACCCATTCAGCGAGCGTACCGCCCTTTGCCACCAGACCTTCTCTTTGCGTTTGGCGCCACCCCATAGAGCACGATCGCCGTTCTCGTAGCCGAGGCAAGCAATGTTGTTCGGTTCCGACTCGGCTTTCTCGATGCTGGCAAGGCCCTCCGTGACGTTTGGTCCGAAGTAGGAAGTGAAGCTGGACTCGCAGCTGCCCGCCCTCCAGGCACCCGGCGCTTGGGGTGGTGGCCGGACCACAAGGGACTCGATGCCCTTTTCCAGACCAGCAGGAGCTGGGCGATGCCACCTGTGAAATCGCGGGAGCTGAATTCGTCAACTGGCTGTTCGCCAACTATGCTTACGCGACTCGCGGTCCGTTAACGCCCGGTCCAGACGAATCCACCGCGATCGATCGATTTGGCCGCCAGAAGCAGTTGCACACGTCGTTTGACGCGAGTATACGCATCTTCATTCGCGTAAAGAGCGAATAGGCCTCGGCGTGGGCACCGGGCGATCGATTGGCAACTGGCACTTGTTGTCAGTCGAATTATCCACGAACGTTCTGGGGCCGCTCGACAAAAATCTGTGGGCGCAAACAGCGCGGCGATTGTGATTTGCGAGATGGCGTTGAGCAGGGGATGGCTGGGGGCGATAAGATACCGAAACGATTTTACAAGTACCGAGCCTTCAGCAACCTGACGCTCGACATGCTTGTTGCTGATCACCTCTTCTTCGCAGATCCCAGCACTTTCAACGACCCTCTCGATACGCGTGCCTGTCTCGAGACAGATGTTGGCGAGGAGGATCTCGAGCGTGTTTTCGTGAAATTCGTTGAGCGTCGTGTTACTGCTGAGATGACCGCGGCGGCGAAAAAGATCAAATATCGAGGTCCGAAGACGGTTGAGCACATCTCGCGACAAGCTCGCCGGCGCGCCAAAGAGCTGATCGCTGAAATTCGGTACAACGCTGAAAATCCAGAATACGAGATTGAAAATCCTTTTGTGTTTCTCCTCGGTCAGTACGTAGAGGAGGAGCTGCTCCGCCAATACGACAAAGGAATCGTCTCGTTCGCCGAGCGGGCAAATTGTCCCCTGATGTGGAGCCACTATGGCGACCAACACAAAGGCGTATGCATAGGCTACTCGGTCCCGGTCGATGCCGCCGAAAACTTCTACAAGGTTAAGTACGGCGGCAGCAGGCTCGTGCAGGTCAGTAAAGTTGTGGCCATGCTCGATGGCGACGATATGGCTCGCCAGGCTGTCGATGCTGCGGTCCTGCTTAGAAAAGCAGCGAGCTGGCGCTACGAGCGGGAATGGCGGCTGATCGGCCAGCGAGGATTGCGGGACTCTCCGCTTGAGCTGGAGGAGGTCATCTTCGGCATGCGGTGTGAGTCCGCCGTCAAATATGCTGTCGTGAGGGCGCTGGAGGATCGGTGCCGGCCTATCCGGTTCTACGAGATGCGGGATCTGCGCGGCACGTTTCATCTCAAGAAGTGCGTGCTGGACACGGATGAGCTATGCGCGTTCTTTCCACGGCGATGGCGTTCGATTTTTGAGGAGTTCGATACCAACGAGGTCGATACTTGAGATGCGATCTCGATCGTTACTGTCGGGCATTTCCATCTTCATTTGGTCGAGGCCTGTCGCATCTATCGGCTAACGCACTAACGATGATGCTGCAGGGCAATGATCACATCAAGGTGGATTGATAGAGGTTGACGTAGAGCAAACAATCGGCTGGGGGGTCGAGAGTATGTTTTCCAGAGGATCTGAATGGCGCGAGTGGGATCTTCATATACATTCGCCAGCCTCGTTTCATTGGGACGGTGAACAGATTGGCTCAAACAAGATGCGAAACGATCGTCTGATCGATGAGATGATCCGCGCCTTGAATGACGCCACTCCGATAGCGTTCGGTCTCATGGACTACTGGACATTCGATGGTTGGTTCGCGCTCAAAGGACGTCAGACCGAGCAGGATGCGCCGGAACTTTCGAAAATTGTGTTCCCTGGCATCGAACTGCGCTTGGCGGCTCCGATGGAGGGGCGACTTAACGCCCACGTTCTCTTCTCCAATGAGATAAGCGATCAACACCTCAAAGACTTTCTATCTCGGTTAACCCTCGAACTCATCAATCAACCGCTGTCTCGCGATGCCCTTATTGAGTACGCCCGATATGTCGGCGCGGACAAACTAGCCAAACACGGGTTTGAAAAGAGCAAGGTCTTATTAGACGACAAAGAGGCGCTTGATGCAGGGTACAAGATCGCCGAATTGAAGGTCGATTCGTACAAGAACGCGATTCGGGACGTGCCTAGTGGCCGCGCGGTAGGCTTTCTGCCCTTCTCTACCCACGACGGTCTCGCTTCAATCAAACAGATGGATCATTATGCCTACGCACTGGGATTGTTCGAATCGTCTCCAATCTTTGAAACAAGAGACACTGATCATTGGGCGGCATTCTGCGGCATCGAGACAGACGTTAACAAGAAATGGCTTGGTAACTTCCAGGCGGCACTGAGAGGGCTTCCTCGACTGGCAGTTTCCGGTAGCGATGCTCATTGCTTCCGAGGAAACGGGACGAATGACAAGCGTGGATACGGGGAGTTTCCATCCGGCAAGCGCACCTGGATCAAGGCAGATCCGACCTGGAAGGGCCTCTTGCAGGCTTTGAAGGAGCCTGCGAAGCGATCATTCCTTGGCGAATTGCCCCCGAAGCTGGAGCGGATCGGCAAGCACAAGACGTTTTACATAGATCGGATCCGCGTTAACAAGACTCCCGACAGCACAATCGCCGACACCTGGCTCGACGGAACCGAAATACCTCTGAATCCTGATCTCATCGCCATTATTGGCAATAAGGGAAGCGGCAAGAGCGCTCTCGTGGACATTCTAGCTCTGCTGGGAAACTCACAGCAAAGTACTCACTTTTCGTTTCTGAAGCGGGATCGATTCCGCGGGAAAGCAGGTGAGCCGGCTCGCCAGTTCAAAGGTGAACTCTCGTGGCTCGCTGGCGATCCACGCGTCATGAGTCTTGCTGATGATCCATCGCCCGAGCGGGTCGAACTCGTTCGGTACATACCTCAGGGCCGGTTCGAAGCCCTCTGCAATGATCACGTGTCCGGAAAGACCGACGAGTTCGAGAAGGAACTGCGAACGGTCATTTTTTCGCACGTTCCGAACAACGTCCGACTTGAGGCCCTCAGTTTTGATCAGCTTATCGATAAGCAAGAGAATGTGTTCCGGGCTCGGGCGGATGAGCTGCGTAAATCGCTGCGGGCACTCAACGAGCAGATCGTTGATGTAGAGGATCAGCTCCACCCCAATGTGCGCAAAAACTTCGAGGAGCAGATCAAACTTAAGACGAAGCAGATCGAGGAACACGCCGCGATCAAACCCTCAGTAGTTGAGCGTCCGACGGATGAACTCACTCCTGATCAACAACTGGTAAGTGCTCGATTGACGGAGATTGGTCTTGCGCTGGAGCAGCTGAAGTCTGAAGCCCGAGAGGCCGCCGATGCTCGGCAGACCATCGGCAGAAAGCAGCGGTCGCTCCGCGACATTGGCGAACGAATTCTGCTCTTCGAAAGGCAATTCGCAACCTTAGTGTCAGAAATCACCGACGATCTCGCCACCGTCGGCCTGAAAGCGCAGGATCTGATCACTCTGACCGTTAACCGTCACATCACGACACAGCATCAACAAGCACTGGCCGCGAATGATAGAGAGATTGCAGAAAAGATTGAAAGCGGCACCACGATGGAAGTCGCCTTGGTTGCAGAGCAGAAGCGGCTCTCAGAGAAGTTGAACGAGCCGCAGCAGAAGTATCAAACTTACACACAGGCTCTGAAGAGTTGGCAAGTTGCACTGGAGGCGATTGAAGGTTCCGACACCGAACCGGAAAGTCTTAAGGGGCTACAGCGAAGGGTCGCCCAGATTAATGAACTACCGACGCTGCTGGCGAAAAAGAGGGCGGCACGCCAGGAGATAACCACCAGCATTTTTGCGGTTCTAGAAGAACAGCGCACGGCACGGGAGGCGCTCTTCGCGCCGTTGCAGCAGCTAATACAGAGGAATTCGCTGATCCGTGATGACTACAAGCTCCAGTTCCAGGCAAAGTTACTTGGCTCACCTGATGCCATTGCAGCAAATCTGTTTGGGGCTATCAAGCAGAACATTGGCGAGCTTCGGGGTGAGGACGAGAGCTTTGCTGCGATCCGCAGCAGGTTTGAGAAATATGATTTCGAAAACGCGGCTGACGCGGCCGCCTTCGCCGAAGACATTGCCGTGCTCCTGGCAGAGAGCGCGGAGAAGGCCGCGAGCAGCGTTCCCGGGATCAGGGCTCTGATGCGGAAAGACAAGAGCCCGGCGGAGGTCTACAATTATCTATTCGGGCTTCCGTATCTGGAACCGAAGTATACTCTGCTCTTTCAGGATACGCAGATAGAGCGACTATCGCCGGGGCAGCGCGGCGCGCTTCTATTGATTTTCTATTTGCTGGTCGACAACGGACGAAATCCAATCGTGCTCGATCAGCCAGAGGAAAATCTAGATAACGAAACGGTCGTGAGCTTGCTTGTTCCGGTCATTAATGAGGCGAAGAAGTCCAGACAAATCATAATGGTCACGCACAATCCGAACCTAGCGGTTGTCTGTGATGCCGAGCAGATCATACACGCGACATTTGATAGAAAGGATGGCGCACGCATCTCCTACCGGTCAGGCTCTATTGAAGACGGGATGATAAACAGAGCTGTCGTCGATGTGCTGGAAGGCACAAAGATCGCATTCAATAACCGAGGTGAGAAGTATCATTGAGAGCACTCTGGAAACTAGTGCCGCCGAACGGATCCTGTGCATCAAGGCCGCGGGTAGATGCATCGGCGCTCACGCGGCGTAGTGTCAAATGAAAGCAGCTTGCCTCATCATACAACGCGTTTGGGAGGCCACGGCGGTGTTACCCCTGCGCTCATATACAGTTGTCCTCAGGGTCGCTGGGAAGAGGGAGCTCGCGGGAGAGGCCGTGCTTTGGTAGCGTCCGATCACCCCGCCTTGCGGTCGGATTCGCCCGTGCTCTCGAGTAGTGGCATATCGAGGCTTGGGATCTCTGGCATGGCTTTGCCGGCAATCGCTTGGAGGTCGCCAACCATGCCAACTGTAGACTCAATCACGCACAGTATCTGGGTTTCGCGCTTTGCCCACTGCCGGACCATGAACTTGCGCTCCTTGTCGAGGTCCTCGCGCATGTCATTGAATTTCTCGATTACAGCTTCCACCCTTTGCCGGAACTTGATGCCAGTCAAGTATTGATAGACTTGCTCCGTCTTGGTCTGTTGTCCCTCCTGCGCCAGGCGCGATCCACTGACCTCAATGAGCGTCTGACGGAGGGCGACAGCAACGGGAAGCGCATAGCGCGGATGTGCGACCCAAACTCCATCGACCAAATCAAAGTGCTCGATATGCTTCGGAAGTACCTGCGATATGATCAGGGCGACGTCGGCCCTACAGCGCCGCTGGTCGTCCCGCAGCTTCGCCAACCAGCCATCGCTCCACGCTTTGGTGCGTTTAGATTCCCAAAGGATGATGCCAGCGGCCTGCCCGATCGAACCATTAACCTGTTGCACAACATCGGCTCCCAGCTCACCCTTGCCAACAGGCTCAACCAGGTCCGCGGGGAACCGCGCGCGGAGTAGCACCTCGAGCTCAAGCTCGAGAGCCTCGCCTTGAGATTGCTGAGAACCTTGCTCAGCCTTACGCTTCAGCTCCTCGATGGTCCGCGCCATGGATTCGATCGTCTGATCTTTCTCCAAGACGCGCAATCTAGCGGCTTCATCAGCTTCCAGACGAGCCTTGGCTTGAATCTCGGCGATCGAGGCCTGAACGCGCTTTTCAATCGTAAGATCAAGTTCGCGCTTCTCCTCGTCGAGCGCGCGCTGCTTGCGCATAAGCTCGGCCTGTGCCTGTTGCGCCTCGGCGAGCTTGGCGTTGTTTGCGGCGAGGCTCTGCCGAAGTTCGCTCGCTTCCACCTCCTTGGCCCGCAACTCGGCGGCGGCCGCCTCGCGGGCCTTCTTGGTTTCCACCGCTACGAGCAGACTCCGCTCGGCGGAAAGCCGTTTCGCGATCTGGTCCTCGATCTGCTCGCGAGCCCTCGCAAGCTGTTCACCCTCTTCGCGCAAGGCTTCGGTCTTTCGGGCGACCTCCGCATCTTTGTTGGCCAGTTGCTCCTGAAAGCGCCGGCGCGTCTCTTCGAGTAGGGGAGCTGCGAGTGATTCCGTCAGCTTAATCTCATTCCTGCAGTGCGGGCATTGAAGAGTAGGCTCATGTGCGGTGCCGGCCACAGTTGCTGCGAAGTTCATGACCCCTCCGGTCTTGTGCTGCTGGCGTCAAGGTGCCTCGCTACGCTTACGATGTAGCTTTAGCGCGATTTCCACATTCCGGTCGAACGCCGCAGGCGCTCGCATCAGCTTTTCCACCAAAACGATCTCTGCGCACGAGCAGGACCGCGGGGAGGGGATCCCTACGGGAAAGCGTACTGGTCCCCCTTGGGCGAAGGTGCTGAAAGAGGCTGCGGCTCTCAGTCGGCGGCCGCAGCGGCCGCTTCGAAGCGTTCGCGGGTCGATGCTGCGAGGCGTCCCAAGCCAAAGTGTTCCTGCATACCGCGGATGATGTCCTCATTCTCCTCAAGGCCACGACTCCGCAGCAGCCCGGCGAGGCCCGCCAATTCGGGGAGCGGAATGTCGCCGTGGTCGCGTCCGCCAGGGCCTCGGTAGGGCGCGCTGTCGCCAGCCGTGACATTCTGCGGCCATACGATCTGGCGCTCTCCGTCCTTAGTTGTCGGAAAACGATTGCGACCGAGCGATACCGCGACGATCTTCTGCACGGTCTCACCCGAGCGCAGGAAGCCGTGCGCGCGGGCGATTCGTTCGACGAGGACATCAAAATAGATCGGCCCCTCAATCTCGACAACGTGATCGACCATGCTGCGCAATGTTCCGCGGTAGCCGGCGTCGTAGAATCGCTCGCGATCGGGGGTAGCTACCGTAGCAGGGTCGGCTCTGACGTACGCGGCGGTCGCCGGTGGCGAGTCCCGTTCGTCGCTCGCCGGTCCTCGCGCATAAACTTTGGTTTCCTCGGCCGGCTCCCGGTCGTCGTTTGCCGGTTCGGGCGATACTGCTGTTTGTCCGATGTCGCTTTGCGTTTCGGCAGCGCGGGTCTCGAACTCTGCCGTCTGCTCGGGCTCGTCAGTGGATACGACCGCCTCAGCTGGAGGTGCGGGTTCTTCTCTGATTTCCACGGGCGGACGTGAAGCGCGGTCGGCGTCAAGATCGGCGGCAAGGCGTGCATGGATTTTTTCGGCTGCTCCGGCTGAATCCATCCACCATTCGGTGCTCCAGATCCGCCGAATCCGCCAGCCGAGATCCGTGAGTACCATTTCGCGCAAGCGATCGCGATCACGCGCGGTGGCCGACCGGTGGTAGGCAGCGCCATCGCATTCGACCCCAGCCAAGTACCGACCCGGAAAATCCGGATGCACGATACCTAGGTCTATTCGGAAGAATGAAACGCCGACCTGCGGATGCACCTCCCAACCCCTCTCCTGGAGGGCGCTCATCACAGCGTCTTCGAACGGCGATTCAGTGTCGCGCCCGGTCGGCGAGAACGCTTCGGCGATGGCGCGCGCACCGTTCTCGGCGAACTCGAGGAAGTGCTTGAAATCGACCACGCCCTTGGCGCTGGTACGCCCTAAGTCGATCTGTTCGGGTCTTAGGGTCGCAAACACGAGAAGCTCGCGCCGAGCGCGGGTGATGGCGACGTTGAGGCGGCGATGTCCGCCCTCGCTGTTCAGCGAGGAAATCTGGGCTGTGATCCGCCCCGTTTTATCTGGTCCAACCGCAACCGAAAAGATGATAACGTCCCTTTCGTCACCCTGCACGTTCTCGATGTTCTTCACAAGGATTGGCTCTCTCGTCTGGGTGCGATCGAAATGCACTTCCAGTGACGGATCGGCGCGGCGCGCCTGATCGAGCAAATTCTCGATGAGACGCTGCTGTTCGCCATTGAACGTAACGATGCCGATCGAATTCGTAGACGTCCTCATGCGCCTCACAGCTTCCGCAACGACTGCGTCGGCCTCCTTGCGGTTCACTTTGGCGCCGCCACGCTCGTACACACCGCCCTCGACATGGACATACCGCACCGCCGCGTCGCGCGTGACCGGGGAGGGGAACGTCGTCAATTCCCCACGGTAGTATTTGACGTTGGAGAACGCGATCAGGCTCTCGTGGCGGCTACGATAATGCCAGGACAGCCGCATACTCGGAATGTTCGAGGCCAAACACTCATCGAGGATGCTCTGCTGGCTCTGGACCGTCGAGCCGTCGTCGTCCTCGTCGTCAACGCCGCGCTGTCCGACGTTGGTCGGTGGCAGTTGCTCAGGGTCACCCACGATCACCACCTGGCCGCCGCGCGCGATCGCTCCGATCGCGTCCCAAACCGGGATCTGCGAGGCTTCGTCGAAGATCACCACGTCGAACGGTTTGGCCTCGGCCGGCAGGTACTGCGCGATGGAGAGCGGGCTCGTCATCGCGCAAGGGGCGAGCTGGGTCAGCACATTCGGGATTCGGCCGAACAGCTGCCGCAGCGGCATGTGTCGGGCTTTCTTATTGATCTCGCGCGCGAGCGTTCCCCATTCCGGATCCTTGCCGAAATTGGTCTGGGTCGGCACGGCCGCCCCGATGCGCGCCTTCACGATTTCTCGGGCGAGCTCGCCGACTTTCCGGTCTGCGGCGACGAAGGCCTCAATCGCAGCCTCGTGCTTCTCGGCCAGAAATCCGCTGAGGACCTCGTCCTCGTTCACAATGGTTTCCGCAATCCAGCGCGCATAGCTGTAGTCGAAGACCGCGGTTAGGGCCGCGCCCTCTACGGCTCCGCTCTCGACTGTGTCGACAAGAGGAGAAAGTCCCGCGATTCGCGCGTTCCGAGCGGCCGATCGCCAAGTCGCCCATTGGGGGGCCTTGATGAGGTTTGCCTTCCAGTTGGCGGTTCGTTGAAGGAGCGCCTCGATCCAGCCCGTTTCGATCCTGACGATGTTCTCGGGATCGTCAAGACCGATGCATGCGCCGAGTTCCTTTGCCGTCCGATGCATGGTCGGAAATGCCCCGGACATCGTCTCGAAGGCCTGTCGGACCTGTCCGCCAGGTCTGAAGCGCGAGATGTCGCGATCAAGCAGATCGGCGACATAGGCGAGCAGCTGTTCCGAGGCGATTCCCTCGATCGGGAACGAATCGACGGCGTCACGCATGCTTCCGGCCCAGTCGATCAATGCGTTGAAACGCGACACCTCGCTCTGCGGCCCCCGCCAGAGACGCTCGATGCCCGTGAAGCGTGGCTTGATCGCGGCGATCTCGCTCAGCAGAACGGCGATGTGCTGCAGCACGACAATATCCCGACCGATCTCCTCCGGTACTTCGGCCGAGCAGTATGGCTTCAGCACGAGGCGGACTTTCTTTTTCCTGCCGCTGCGCACCAGTACGTTGGATGTGCAAGCCTCCGTCCAATCGCGCTCGAGCGATTGCAGGTCGAGTTGTGCCACCCTGAGATCGTAGCGGACCGAAAGTTCGGACCTCTTCTCGTTCAATCGGCTCACTGCATCGGCAAGATCATATAGCGCGCGCACGTGTTCCGGAGCCTCGGCCGAGAGCAACAGCGCGCCATCCGCGGCGTCGGCGTGCAGCATCAGCGATACAAGTTTGATCAGCTGGAGCAGCAGTCCATCGTCGTTTAAGCTGCGGTCAAGACCAATTGCATCGACGAGATCGTCGGAGGCGGCTTGGACGTTACGCAACGTTAAATGAAGGCGGTCGACCAACTGTTGCAGCGATTGCACCCAGGCTGGGCTCCATTTGGTCTGCTCGATGCCCCTCAGCGGGTGCGTGGCCGGATCGCCGACTGCCTCAAGCGCGGTACGGATCTCCGCGCATGTCTCGCGCATTTGCGCGAGTTCCTCGGGGGAGTGCACCGTTCCGGCAGGCCAGGTTAGCCCGACGTCAGCAAGCCGTTCACGGTCGGCAATGACGCGGCCGAACGCCTCGTAGGCCGTCATCCCGTTGGGACGTCGCCGGTGGAGCGCTGAAACCAGCTTGTTCAACTGATCGCGCCGGCGCTTCAGCTCACCGGCGGCGGCCGACCAATGCTCCTCGGTTACGAGATTGCGTTCGCGCCAGGCGGTGGCGAGCTGCTCGATCACGCTCGACTTCTGCGCCTTGGTCGAGTGCACCTCGAGACAGTAGTTGCCGAGGCCGATCGCTTGCATACGCTGTCTCACGACCTCCAGTGCCGCCGTCTTCTGCGACACGAACAGCACCGTCTTTTGGTGGGCGAGGCAGTTGGCGATCATGTTCGCGATCGTCTGGCTCTTGCCGGTGCCGGGCGGACCGAACAGCACGAAATCGCCCCCACGCTGCGCGGCGAGGATGGCAGCAACCTGAGAAGAATCTGCCGATAGCGGCGCGAAGAGTTCGGCTGGATCGACGATTTGGTCGATAGTATTGGCGGCGACGAAAGCAGCGCCTGAACCGTCGTAGGTGTGCGTCGGGGTATCGATCAGATGGCGGACGACCGGATTGCGCTTAAGGATATCGGTGCGGTCGACGAGATCCTTCCACATCAGATACTTCGTGAAAGACAGCGTTGCGAGCACGACCTGTTCCGTGACCTCCCAACCCTTGATATTCTTGATGTGACGTCGCACCGTCTTCCAGATTCCCGTCACGTCGATGCCTGTGCCGTCTTCGGGCAAGTCGCTGTCGAGCTCGGGCATCGACAGGTCGAAGTCCTGCTTCAGCATCTGTAGCAGCGTCGGATTGAACCGTGCTTCGTCCTCGTGCAACGCCAGCCGGAAACCGGAACGCACACTCTTGCGCTCTAGCTGAACGGGGATGAGGACCAGGGGGGCGCGGTAGGGTCCAGCGCCATCCTGTGGTGTCCATTTCAGGAAGCCCAGGCATAGGTACAAAATGTTGGCTCCGCCTTCCTCGAACGCGAGGCGGGAGGCCCGATAAAGGTCAGTCAGGCGTCCTTCGAGCTCACTTTCTGGAATCGCCGTGTGCAGGTCGCCACGGAGCATTGCGTCCTTGATGAAATCGTTGCGGGCGTCGTCGTCCCGTCGCTGCGCAAGTAGCGCGGTGTCGCGCCCGTCGCTGCCGTCGAGCACGCTCGCCCTGCCGAGCAGCTTGAAGCGATCTCCGCCGGCCAGCTTGTCCTCAAGCATCGGGGCATCGGCGCATTCGATCGCGATGGAGGATTTCGTGTCCTTGAAATTGAGTAACCTGTTCTTCAGCGTGAGATCGAGAAGGCTGCGTTTCCAGATCTCCAGGCGATCAAGGTTCCGTTCGGGAACGGGTTCGCGTCGCTTGTCGAGATCCTCCTCGAATTGTGGAACCTCACCTACCTCTTGTGCAATGGGAGCTGCGGCTGCCGGCGTAATCGTTGGCTCGCCGGAGCCAGAGAGATCGAGCGGCCGGATCTTTGCACTCCTCGCCCGTCGCACGTCGATCGCGAGTTCGAACGGCGATGTCGCGTCTTCGGCAATCAGCTTTCCGCCCGCGTCGACGGCCTGCTTGAAGCGCCCGGGGTGGGTGCCGGTGAGGAGCGTCGTCTCCACCATCACCATTTCTTCGAGCTGGACGCGCTTACGCAGCATCTGCGCGTCGTCAATCACGAGGCCTGAGAAGTCTTCATCGATCAGCCATACGCCGACGAAAGCGTGGCCTTCGGTCAGGACGAGCACCGGATTGAGGCCAGCCTGCTCGAGGCAGGATGCGTAGAGCAGTGTGAGGTCGAGGCAGGTGCCGACCTTGCGCGACAGGATGTCACCCGGACCGCGAACCTGCTGACCGGACCGTTCGAAACTCTTAGGAGGAAGAACGTAGGCGATCGCGTGAGAAACAAGCGCCGCCCAGATGGCGTCGGCGATCTCCCATGCCCTGGCCTTGGCCTTCTTGCGATAGCCGTCCATGGCATCATCGCGCCCAGCCGCCGCAAGCTTCCCCGAGGCTTCGCGGAGAATAACATCGACACTGGGATCGGTGGGTCTGACGAAGGCAACCAGCAGTTCAGGTGCCGCGCTGACGCCGCCCCAGTGTGACGGCGGCAGAAGATTTATCTCGACAGCCTTTCCGAGGAGCGTCTCGCCGCCTGCTTCGACACGAATGCGCAACTCGGCTCGCCTCGACGCATTGATCGCGGTCAAGAACGCCGGGTCCAACTTCAGATCCAAGCTCCGGATGTGATGAGTAGCCCCGTCCGCGATCCGTTCGATGCGCCAGACACCCGGCACCAGAAACGCGGGTTCCGCGGTGAGGTGCACTGAAAGGTCCCTCAGCTCGCGGCCTTCGCCGTTCTCGAGGGCCAATTCGCGGATGATGGGGACGGCGTTCTGGTAAAAGGCGACGTTAACGTGGTCGGCGATGGTGCAGGATATCTTTAGCCTTTCAGTCGCTGATTCCCCAATGTGGTCTTGGTCCAACTTGTTCTGCCCCTAAGGAAATGCGGTACCGCAACGTCGAACTCGTGCGAACCGCAATGCGCACTGCTTGGCGAGAGACGAGCACAGCGCGCAGTGGCTTAGCGCCCGCTGACGTGCACTGCGTCCAAAAACGCCCATACCCGCTAAACGCGATTATAAGCTAGATCGCTCGTCTATTTCGAGGGCATGCCGAGCTTAACACGGTGGAAAATGGTATAACGACCGCTGCCCTGTCTCTGGCGTATCAGTGTCGAGTCCGAAATGTTGAGCAACAAGTGGATCACACGTCCACAGCGCTTCTTGTTGGCTTGTCGCACCGTGACTAAGATTGCGCGACACCGTAAGATCACGGGGGTAGTGCTATCTAGCAAGTCGTGCGGACTATTCGGCGCAAGCAACAGAGGCAGCGGAGTCCTGTATTCAGTTGGGCAATCGGCGGCAGCCATGGTGCCGATCACGCCATCGCGGGGACTCTGACAAGCATCCGATCGAGGGCGGCGCGCAAAGCCCGATGGGAGCTTGCCGGTTGTTAACCATTCCGCGCCGACGCAAAATGCTTTGGCAGGTGCGCTATTCTGTCGGAAAGGGAGTTCTGTCCGGTCTCGTGCGCGCTGAGCGTGGTGCGGCAGTCGTTTAGCGAAAGCCGGCAAGAGGGAGCGCAAGTCGAAGCCGTCGGCAGGCTGATGCGGCAGGATCGTTCTTGGCCCACTCGGCCTTGGCGCGATCCTGTTCCTGAACTGAGCCTCGCGGACCGGATCGATCGCCGGCCCCTCACCTTCAGCGGCGGTCTGCCTGCGCCAGAGATGAGCACGTCGTCCGGCGTCAATGTTGGAGCGCCGAGCCGGTATGCGATGGCGGTCAACCGGTCATGCGAGACCGTCCCGTGCCGTTTTATGTATCCCCATGCCAGTGGATGCTAAATCTCGCCTCCACCACAGCGCTGTTCGTTTTTTAAGTGTTGAAAATAAAGGGAAATATCTTTCCGTTTTCAGGTCTCGATCGGGCAGTGGTGGCGAGCTCAACCGTGTCGAGGGCCACGTCGGAGGACGGCCTCGAGCATGCCTTCCGGCAAGCCCAAGCCGTTCGACCATTCGTCGTCTATGTCCTTGGCAAACTGCACGAAGCCCCGTACGGCCCCGCCCGCTCGCGTGGACAGGACGGAGCGGACATCACGGGGATCGCGATCCTCAGCTCGGGCAAGAGCGCGCGACGGGGCGTCGGTCTTGTTCCGGGGGGAGCTTACCGGCGGTCCGGAGCTTCATGGCGGTTGTGGCGGCATCAGCATTTGGTCGCGGTTTTTTTTCGACTGGGCCCGGCCCATACGCGCCTCGCTACCCCCGAGACTTTAATGAACGGCACAATACCTAGAACACGGTGAGTGCCGACCTAGGAGGATTCAGAAAATTTCTTTCACTGGGAGTCAGAAAATGTCCGAGAAGCTCTGTTTTCAGCGGATTTATCAAAGTGAGGCCGTAGCAGGCTGAGCTACGCCGGCGCTTTATAAATCAACTCAATTTCTGAAAACCCACTGCATTTTGGCGATGGAGAGGGGGCCCATTTCGGCCTCAATTCAGAAAATGCCTAGTCGCTTTTATCGATGTGAATGCGGAAAAGAGACGACTTTATCTCACTGATAACCCGCCTTTTTCATCGATAAGAGAAGAGCAGGGCGTCACGATCCACCTGAATCCTCGGAAGTGCCGTTAACCATCCCTTGCAGGATCTCCGTCCCGCTGCTTCCGCATCTGGACTATCAGTCCTAATGTCATGTGGACTTATGGTGCGAATGGAGGATTAGAATGACGAAGCGTGCACCCAAGAGGACCATCCTTGGCCTGCGACCGCCCAAGCCCGTCACTCCCAATATGCAAGCGAAGTGGAGTACGGCGAAGGAGCGGTACAGCTTCTACTACAACGTTCGAAAGAAACATGTTCTCGCCGGATGTCCCGTCCGAAGCAAATCTCTTGGAAGCGACTTGCAGAAAGCCCAGCACCTGGTCGACGCGGTGTTGCACCCCCAGTTCACGGTATGGAGTTCTGGCCAGATCGCAACTGCACCGTTAATCAACGAGGTCGGCACGTTCGACTGGATGAAGGAGGAGTTCTTTCGGTCGCGCTTCTTTCTTGGCGAACCCGACGAGAAGGACGCGGCGCCGGTCGATCCGAAAACGGGCGGCCGGATATTGCTAGAGAAGCACAAAAGCCGCAGGTGGCACATCAACACGATGGCGGATTTCAAGTTCACCAATGGCCGGCGGGTAGGTTCGCTGCCGGTTAATCAGATCACGCCGCAGCTTCGCGAGGCGTTGTTAGATGCGTTGTTGTACGTGAGAAGAGTCGATCCAAAGACTGGTGAGGAGACGCTTGTGCCGCGGCGGACGACCCGCAACAAAGTATTCACCTACGTACGGGCCATGTGGAATCACATGTCCCCCCTCCACCCGCAGTATTTTACCGGCCCGAATCCGTTCCAGAACATGAAACTCCGCAACGAGTACGGCGAGCTTCCCGCTGCTACCCGGCAGGAGCTGCTGCGGTTCGTCGCCGCAGCCGATTTGCTGGGCCACCCGTCGATCGGTACCGCGGCGCTCATTGCCTGGGAGTGGACCCAACGTGAAAAGCACATCCTGGTCTCTTTGGACGCGGGGGACTATCGGCCTGCAAACGCGCGCAACTTTGCTTACATCGAGCACGGCAAGACGGACGAGTTCGCCTGGATCGCTCTATTCGACCACGAGGACGGCACGCCCTTGTTCCCCGAGATAATGGAGAGGCTCGACCGTGCGAAGATCAACCGCACCAGTGGTCCGCTAATCTTCCGTGACCACGTGTGGCGCGCGACGACTAAGTACGAGCCTTGGGACACCAAGTTTGGCGGTGGCACTCAGTTCGACAGGATGGTCAAGAAGATCGTCGAAGCTGCCGGTCTTCGAAAGGAGATCACGTTCACCTCTTTCCGACATGGTGGCCTAACCGAACTCGGCGAGGCCGAGCTTACCGAACTTGAGATCATTCATCTTTCGAGGCACAAGAGCGCTCGAGTGCTGCGTCGGTATGTCAAGCGGTCGGCCAAGCTGCTTTCCAATGCTCAGAGAAAGCGCCTTCAATATCGAAAGACCGGGTCTGGGCACGAGGACGCCATCCTTTCCAAAACCCTCACCCGCGGCGACCGGAAGGCGCCTCGATGAGTTCTCCAATAGCGCAATGCGTCCCTTGATCGTCGCCACCATACGGTTGCACCCGATAGGTTAGCATCTCCAAGAACAATAGCGGAGCTTTCGATGACCACCATCGGCGTGCTGGGGCGAATTATGTCGGCGGCGACGGGCATTCCCGAATCCACGATGGCGGTCACCGCCCGTGAATTACGCAGGCAAGGAATTCTGACCTCAGAGGGTAAAGGGGGATTCGGGGCAGCGGAGATGAGCCCCGCCGATGCTGCAAGTCTCTTGTTGGCTGCGATGGCGGCAGAGGGAGTAAAGGACTCTCCGGACGCTGCCAGGGCATTTTCCGGCCTGCCTGGCAAGAAGGTAAGGCCTCCGCAATGGGCACGGCAGCGGCTTGTGAGCGAGTTCGAACACCAAGTGGGTGAAGATCCGCCCTTGTTATGGTCATTGAGCAAGCTGCTTGCCCTTTTGAAAAGCGGTGTGATGTTTCCTGTTTGGGCAGAGACGCCAGTCCTGTCGAACGTCGATCGACCTCGTCAAATTACAGTCAGCTTGTTCAAGCCGGAAATCGCCGCTTCCATCGAGATCAGTCAGAACAAATTCTACGTCGGCTACCGCTACGGCGCGCTTGCTGGTCTTGAAAACGAGGGCCCTCGGGACATCGTCTCTCTGTACGAGGAGAAGGTCGTCGCGCCCCGATACCCAGAGGGTTACATCATCAAGACCGCGAGGATCGGAATGAAAGGTCTTGAGGAGATCGCACACGGGATCATGGCTAGATGAGTGCAGCTGGTATGACCATATCTGAGTGCAAAGCGATTGAACCTATGGCGAGCATGACGCGTGAGCGTCTGCACGAGCTGATATGGACCAAACCGCCTCAGGCTCTGAGTGCGCTGACCGGCATCAGCCGTGGGTCTCAGCGGTACTATTGCAAGCGGCTCGGCGTGCCTATGCCGCCCCGTGGCTATTTCCGCCGCGGCGAAATGGTGGTGCCCGTTCTGCCGCAATTCGAGAAGAGACAGATTCCTGTGGTCCAGCGAAATGGCAACGCCGCTGTTCGCTCCTTAAAGCGGGAAGAGCTGTACCGCATGGTATGGAGCGAACCCATGGTTCTCCTCGCTCCCAAGCTCGGTCTGAGCGACGTAGGAATCGCAAAGCGCTGCCGGCTACTGCAAATTCCGGTGCCTAGCCGTGGCTATTGGCGCAAGGTTGAGATGGGTAGGGCGCCGTCGTTGCCGCCATTGCCACCGCCGCCGGAAGAATATCATGAGCGATGTCGGATCGAGCGGCAATACCTTGAAGATAAGGCCCAGCGAACCGAGTCTGCCGTGGACCTGCTCGCCAAGGGTCCCGCGTTCGTCCGCGAACTGACCCGGCAGATGTCTAAACCCGCGATCAGCAAGCGTTATGGAATCAGCCGTTTTGCCCTTGATCGGTTTTGTCGGCAGTATCAAATCGAAACTCCGCCGAGGGGATATCGACATCCAGAGCGTTTGGTGCGGGCGTCTGTGGCCGCAGTCAGGGACGTGCTCGGAACTACATGCGAACTTGCCGGTAACCGCGATACAAAGGACGTTGCTTCGGAGGCGATCAAGCTCGCAGAGGACCGGATTCGCGGCGAGCTTCCGGAAACAGACAGTCCTTGCCAAAAGATCTCCGTCCATACCAACGATCAGTCACGTCAGCTCCCCGCTCAAGACGACTTCCGTTCGCCGAATAATCTGCCGCTGCCCGGGGAAGGGTCTGTGGATGCTTGGTTAGACGCTTTTCCGAACAAGACATCGAACGCCGTCCGGCGGGCACACATTTTGAAGGGGCTGTCCGCCGTGGCCCGATCGGAATTGGTGGAGGATGAGGCGGGACTGGCTCGCCTTACAAACAGTGCAATCGCCGAAATATGCAAAGGATTTTTGTCTGACGGCATCAGTGAAAACAGCGTGCGTGCTTACCGTTCGGCATTGAAGAGCTTCAGGGACTTCCTGTTGAGGCGAGCACATGGCGCCCCCTGCAATCCTGAAACCCCTCGTTCGCCAGCATACGAAGTTGCTGCCCTATTCGATTATGCCACCTATGGTAGTGATCAAGTTGTTTGGACACTCAACCGCGATATAGCCATAGCCAGTCTGACGATCCGGGATGGCCTAAGTGCTGAAGAGATAGTCGCGATGAAGGCGCCGACACGGCTGGAACAGATGCAGGCCACGAAGTCGACAGCTGCGGTTCAAAGGTACCTTTCAGTACTGCCCCAGAGATTGCGACGGCCTGTTGGTGGTCCGCTGTTCGTCACCTCGCTAGGCGAGCCAATATATCGGGAGTTGGTCGGCCGCGCCGTGAAGGGATTATGCAATGCCGCGGGCGTGCAGGTTCGGCCCGTCGCGGAGTTTCGCCGCTTTATATCCGTAGGCCCGACTGCACGTTCCCTGGAATTGGGCGCGGCTTGCGAGAACCTAGAGGATCGAACGGAGGAGAGCTTTCCCTCTCTTACCGGGTGAGGTCCCCCCCCCCCGCGAACAATAAAGTTGCCGGCGATCGCTATTGGCGCGATCGCAGCGCGGGTTTGGCGACGAGCTTCTCCCATCCGGTGCCAGGTCTGGCCGGCTCGACACGAAGAGCGTGGCGCCTTCGCACGAAATCTGCGACCGCTTCGGCAGACCAAACTGGCTCAAATCCTCGAGCGCTCGTCCTACGCATGGACGTTGGACGGGGAGCTTCGCCGAGCTCTATCGCGATTGCGAGTGATCGCGTATCGGGAAAATCTAAGAATGCGGCCACAACGTCGCTCCGCATCTCCACAGGCCACTCGCCAGGCAAATATCTTGATGCAATCCGCTCAAAGCGAAAGCGTACGCTTTTCATGTGCATAGCCCTCGTCGGCCCTCCAGTTCATTGAATTTCTGCGATTCTGTTAGACATTGTTTTACGTGGAATGTGGCAACCATCGTCGTGATGGGACTTACAGTGCTTCGAGCGTCCTACTGTGAGGTCTAACCGCGCAGATGCTCTAAGGTCCAGCGCATACCTTCGGTCTCGATCTACCGCTCTCCAATCCTCGACGACGGGGACAACGTTGCTCTCGACGTACGAATCTCTGCGCGCTACCAAGCCAGTTGGCGACTTAGTTACCCGGGCTCTCCGAGTACGATCAGGTATCGATTGAACATCGCGGCCCTCCAAAGTTGTCTGTCAAGTTACCACTCATGGCGTGCCCCCTGGGCCGCGCTGCGTGCGGATGATGGTCGCCGCGGTGACGCCATCGATCCTGCCGGCCCGCAGCAGCGTTGCGGCGATCTCATCGAGAGCGGCGCGGTAGCTCAGCAGCGTTGAACGGCAGGTTTCTGCCGCCTTCAATAGCTCGGCGTGAGCAGAAGTGCGGACACGGGCGTACGAGAGCAGTTCATCCGTGTCCTGGACCGGACCGAGGAAGAGCAGACGGTTTGATCCTGCGAGACCAAGCGACGCCACCATCGCAGCGGCGAGCGCAGTCGCGTGCTGCAGGTCAGACCCCCGTCGTCCGCCGGCACCATGTGATGCTTCGTCGAACACGATCTCCTCTGCAGTGCGACCGGCTAACAACACCTGCAGGCGCGCCTGATAGTCTGAGCGGGTTCCGGCGAGCAGTGGGAGCGGCTTGGTTCTTACCGTCGCTCCGCCTTCACCGCCCACTCGCGCGATCGTGGCATGGAGGTCCGCCTCGCCCCTGAACAGAAGAAGCTCGATCAAGAGATGTCCGGCCTCGTGGACGGCCGCCCGCCTGAGTAGCGTCGCATCCCGATCGTCGACCTTGACGAGCGCTCTTCGGAGATCGGCGAGCTCGAGCGGACGCCTATCATGTCGCGCGAAGCGGACGGCGTCGTTGGTTATGCGCTCGACGTCGGCGCCGGTCGATCCAAGCGCCAGGAGACAGATTTCGCCTAAGTCTGCGCCGTCAAGCCGCGTCCCGAGCCTGACGCGGAACATGCGCTCGAGGTCTTCGACGTTCGGAAGACCAATTCGGATGATGCGGTTGAGCCGGCCAGACCTGAGGATGGCGGCATCGCAACGAGAAATGTCGTTTGAGGCGGCTAGGAAAATCAATCCTTCGCGACCAGCGATACCGTCCAGCTGTGCGAGAAACCCGTTGATCACTTCCACAAAGTACTGGGCATGGGTTTCGGTGTGGCGCACCTTGCTGCGATCTCCGAAGGAATCGATCTCATCGATGAAGACGACACAAGGAACTTGGCCGCGGGCTTTGTCGAAATCGCGCTTCATCGCTCTCAGCAAGTGCCCCAGATGTCCCTCATCGGTGCCCTGCCATCGCGCGAGCGAACACGCGACTAGGGGAATTTTGGCAGCCTGCGAAAAGCATTTGGCGAACAGCGTCTTTCCAGTGCCAGGCGGGCCGACCAAGCATGCGCCAGGGTCCAAGCCTGCCCATGGTATTTCGCCGCGGCGCCACGCTTCCAAATCGCGTATCGTCGAGCGGGCCCACGCGACCGCTTCATCCATGCCGTGAAGTTCGCTCAAGGAGATGTTGCGCCCGCCCTTGTATTCGGCCTTCTCGGCGGCAAGGCGGCGCAGCTCGGCCAAACATTCTGCGGGCGTGCGGTCGAAGCGGATTGCGACGATCATGGCGACAGGCGTGATACGCGCCGCGGTAGCCTCGTCGAGGAGGTCACGGCAGCGCTCCCCAGTCACGATGCGGATCGCGCGCGTGATGGTCAGCGGGTCCAGCTGCGGAAAGGTGATACGAACGGGTGCTGCCGCCAGCACTGCCGCGGGAAGATGAGTCTCCGAGGCCGGCGAGATTGCGATCAGTGGAAGGGCGAGTGAGAGCGCCGAAAGCGCGTCCCATTCTCGTCGGTCCTTGTCCGCGGCTTTCGGCAGATCCTTAATGGCGATTTCCACGGCATCGTAGTCTTCTCGCGTCCATGTGTTGGGGCCGCCGACCCCCATAACGCGATGCGTCCCGGAAAAAAGGACGTCATGCCAGCACGCGAGCACCCGATCGAGCATCTCAAGATCCGGGATATCGATCGCCACGATCGGTGCGGACGACCGGATCGCTTCGAGCAGGTCGGGCCGCGAGTCGAATAGACCAGCGAACATAAGTCGAGCGGCGGCTCTTGCAGCGGTGAGGGGATAGAAAGGTGGACGAGGACTATTTCGAACGATGGAGTCGACGTGCGCGCTCGGCTTCCGCCTGCGCGCGTTGTCTCCAGCGGCCTCTCTTCCCTTGTTAGATGGTACCCTGGGCTTCTCGCCCGCGGCCTTCTTGTCGGCGATTGACGTTGCTTCTTCCAGCCGCTTGTGCTCACGGGCAGCCGTGACCTCGGCAACGTGCCTGCGATAGCGCAAAGAGGCACGCCAGTCGGCCCGGTAGGCAGCAAGTTCGAGCCGACCCATCACTCCGCCTGGTGCCGGCCTAGAGGCCCGCGGTTGCTGCGGCGATGACGTCGGAGCCGCCAGAGGCTTGGATGCTTCTCGTACTCTTGGTGCGGTGTCGTGGTTCATGCCATTCGCTCTCGTCGATCGAAATGGAATCCATCAGTTGACTGGTTTGGAGACGCACCGTGTGCGGTCTTCCGTATGGTTGAACTTCGCTTCGTTCACGCGCACACTTCGATGACCATCCGAGGATCGAACCGGATGTTTTCGTCGGGGTATCCGCGTGGATTGGAGATCAATCGCGTGCGACCGCGGCGCAAATCCATCGAAAAATGGGTGTGGCCCGATATCCAGAAATCCGGCCGGAGCTGGTCTATTGCACCGGCCAAGTTCGAAGCGTACGCGGCCGCGACCATGCGATCGCGATGTCGCGGTTCAACCGCTTCGAGGATTGGCGCCGTGTGCGTCAGCACGATGGTGGCGCCGTCGAATGCCTTAGCAAGCTCGGCCTCGATGTAGGCGCGGGACTGGAGGTGGAGCATTCGCGCCTCCTGCGGACGAAAGCGTCGCCAGGGCCGACGCGACCATTTTATCCGCTTATGGTCGCGCATGGTGTCGTACGCCATTCGCATGGAAACACCGCGAAAGGATGCGCCGAACAGCTCGTAGTCCGTCCACAAGGTGGCGCCGGTAATGCGCAGACGCCCGAATATCACGGTCTCGTTTTCGAGGAGATGCACGCCGAGTTGGCGCGCGCGCTCCCGGCCCGCCTGAAGCTCCTCCCCGAATGTGCGGCCATAGAATTCGTGGTTGCCCGCCACTGCTGCGATCTCGGCGCGAGGGTAGGCGATGCGCATTGCCTCGACCGCGCGAACCAGGCCCTCGCAGGTGTCTCCCGCAATGAGGACGAGCGCGGGATCGCCCGCCAGGGGTGGAAAACCGCGTGCCCGTGGAAAGTCCAGATGAAGGTCGGACATGATCTGCGCCCGGATCATTGATCCCTCCGCTCAGAACCTCGGCCGCGACGCCCCTGATACTCAAGCCATACGTTGTGAACCAGCCACGACGTCGCTAACCTGGCACGCCGCCGGGGATGGAGCGGCATCCGCCGAAGCCCGTAAGAAAGGACGAGCGCGGCGCCTGCGTCGCGGAAGGCGGTGTTCAAGAGGACAGTCATCACGAGATCTACCCGCGGATAGATGTGCGGCGGTCTCTGCAGACGCAGAACCAATCCCGATGCCGCGGCAGCGTCGCCGCGGACAGCGGCCTGCCATTCGGGACAGATGGCGGAGATGCCGTGAACGCTTTCGGCAATCTCGGCACGGCGACGTTTGTCGAACGATTCCGCGGCAAGCGTCCGCCAATAGGAAAAGGGTGGCGGCAATCCTGTATCGTCAGAGCCGTTTGGTAACGGCCGGCCGTTCAAATTCATGTTGGCTCCTGACTTCGTGCGGTTGCCGCCTGTCGTCGACCTCCAGCGCGCCGGTGGAAATCGACTTCGTGGAATAGGTCCTAGCCGGGCCACGCCATGCCTCGGCGGGCCACGCCCCGCCACGACCGGTTATTCCGGGGTCTCCTCGACAAGGAAGCGACCAAATTCCGGACGGTGGTCGCCCAAACCATAAGGTCCCGCCAGCTTGAAAAACTCGAAGATCTCGCCTCGGTTGATCATCGATGGGAGGAAGGTTGCCGTCACCCGAGCGCTCCATTGTGGAAAGCAGGGACGGGTCCGTACGGTGAGTGAATCTCGTACGCGCACCATCTCGCGATGGCGGAAGCGTTGGTCTGCCCAGAGTTCGGCGATGGTCTTAGGCCCGTCGTAATCAAGGATCGACGGTCCATCCGCCACGAACGCCGCCTTCGCGATTGCGCCTTTCTTGCGTTTCTTGGCGCCATCCACGAGAACCGACTTGATGCAATGGGGCGGTAGGCAAGGGCGGCCTTCGCTCAGCCAAAGCCCGCCATGCCATTCCAGCTCGGCGATCCGAGCGTGGTCCGCTTCGGTCTTTTTGCTTTTCGAGGTAATGGAAGCGATGGCCCTCGTGGTAGGGTCGAGCGGATCCGCTAACCTGGCCGAGTGCATCAGCAGCGGCCCGACACCAACAAGCCTGAAACTGAGATGTTCTGCACTCATTTTGATTCTCCGGTCACGAATGGGTCGAACAAGGGCGGGGGATCGGCGATTGCCGGTACGTAATCGGACGTTGCGATCGGTGCCGACGCATAGCGGCGTGCGCGCAGCATCGAAGTCACAACCCCGTGGCACTCCCGACAAAGGGCGGTGAGATCGCCGTCGATTTCCCGACCGAGACGTGCATACGTTCGGTGGTGACACTCGATGACATGACCCGTCGCGGTCGAATTGGGGCATAGGCGGCATTGAAATCCTGCCGCCTCGAGCTCTCGCAATCGTGCCGCGTTGAAGCGCCAAGCAGGACTCGAAAGGTACTCGCGGTAGTTCATCTGCACACTCCAAATGCGGACGTCGGCGACATCGGATGGCACGTCGTCGTTGGATTGCAGGATTCGCCGCAACGTCATTCGCGCCGGCTCACCTGCACCGCGCGAACGCTCAGTCGCCTCGGTTGGTAGACGAGCCAGCTGTCCGACAGCGCGGCGCATGGCGGATCAATATCCGATCGATCCTTGAGCGCCGCCGCCAAGAAGAGCGCCGCCGCCACATCACCTGTTAGGGCGATGCACAGGACCGCAGTCATGGCCACGTCGAGCGAAACGCGCGCGCCTTGCCGCTGGGCGCGATGGGCAACATTCATTGCCACCGCTGGATCACCGGCTGCACCAAGGAACCAATGTGGCTCGCCGAGGACGGCCGTCTTTCTGAGGAGGTGCCGTGCAATGCACACGTCAGCTTTCGTGAATGCGTCGGCGCGTCGCACCCTCCACCAACAAAGCGGGTGCGGAAAGGAGATGGGACCAGTCGCCTTGGTTTTTGCGCGTGCCGCGATACCAAACCCGTTGCTCGACGATCGCGGTCCGACGGCCCTTGGTGAATCCTTGCGGCGCATTACCGACTCCTTGATATGATAAATCATATGGAATTGCGCGGCCGACATGGCTCGCCCCGGCCGGCAGCCGGCGTCTTCGTTGCGATTTCGGTTTTTCAAAAGACCGCGAAGCGTCGGCGAGCGCGGAGATCCGCTCACTGAGGGCGAACCCTCAGGTTCATCGCGCAACGATTTTCGACGCTCAACTCGACAGCATCCTAGCGGTGCGACGATTCAATCCTTTTCAAGGATTCGTGCGTACTTTCTACCGCGGCAGTCGTTTCCTTCGACTGATCACCATAGCTACCAGCGCGTGCGCCGTGGCGATGGTTAAGATTTTCCTAATATACCACTAGGACGGGCGGTTGTCTCTCACGGAAAGAAAACGTCCGCTGTAAGCGCCAAACATGGTTAACAAGCATGGTTAACAAGGAGCCCCTCCTTTCTCCCGCCCAGGTTCGCGCCGCGCGGTCGTGGTTGAGTTGGAGCCAGGACGAACTTTCCACCCGAGCCGCGGTTTCCCAAAAATCGATCGCAAGACTTGAGCTGGGACGATCGGTGCCCCACGCCGGCACGCTGACCAAGATCCAACATGCCTTTGAAAATGCGGGCATCGAATTTCTCTACAGGGGAATGATAGCCACGGGAATCAATACCCGTCAGCAGACACCATCATCATGAAGATTGCCGTGGCGGCGATATCTGTGGCGCGATGACCCGCACGGACTTACTTCTGGCGAACCGGCTACTGATCGATCATGATTTCGTGGAGCGCGTCTCGAACAGATCAATGAATCGCACGCCGAGACAAACTGCAATCGCCTCAAGCTTTTCGAGGGTGGGATTGGCGCGATGGTTTTCGATCAGGCTGATTTCCATCTGCTCGACGCGAAGTTTGGCTGCCAGTTCATCCTGCGTCCAGCCCTTGTCCTTGCGCAATCGGCGGACGTTGCGAGCGAGGAGCCTCGCAACCTGCGAACTACGCGCTGGAAACCGCTCCTCGAATCCTGACCGTGCCATTGATAGTACGGTCAAACGGCGTCGGCGGACGGTCCATATGATAAATCATATATTTGAGCGATATGCCGGTGGGAAGCGTATCGGAGTTGATCGGTGGAAGAAGAGTACGAAGGAGGACATGTTAAAAACCTTCGCTGTACAATCGTTCAGCCAAGTTGCGAGATCCCGGATGATGTGGGGAATCCGATTAATCGCTGTTCCACCATCGTTGTGCCGGCCGAGGAAGTCGAGCGGTTCGAGGCGATGCACGTCTCGCTTTTCGCGCTGGCGAAGCATTTCCTTGGGGGCAAGAAGTAGCTCGAGGCCGCCGGCGTCAAGCCGTCCCTGGATCCGGAGACAATCGGGGTAACGTTCTATCGAAGAGCAGACGTGGAAGGCGACAACACATCTTCATCCCGGCGATAGGCGGCGCTGCCCTTAATCCAACCTTCGGATTGATCGCCTGGATGTCCGCTTGTCTCTCGAACAGGAGGCGTCAAGCAGGCTTGACCTTGACGCCCGCGCGTCGCAGGTTTCGGGGCGCCGCGCGCGGCTCGCGCGCCCAATAGGCAGGATCGATCTTTCATGGCATTCGTGCAGTTCACGCAACCGGACGATCAGCCCATCGTCATCAACACGGATAGGATCGTGGCCGCCACACCACTGCCCGACGGACAAGGCACGCGCATCACCTTCAGCAACGGTGGCCATCAGGACGTGAAGCAACTCATCGCTGACGTGCTGCGGCAGTTGAACATAAGCGCGTAGGCTCAGGACATCGCCGCCTGGGCGAACCATTTCGCCGATCAAGTGAGATCGTGCTGCCCAACGTTCGCAGATGGATCATTGAACAAGCAAAACGGCCTCAGCGCGCGCACATCTGAGGCCGTTCGAGACCTCCCGCCGGGCATTGGCCAAAATGTCGACCGGTGGCTTGGCTTTCGGAGATAGGATCGCCGATTGCTGAGGACCAAGACCAGCCCAAGGTGAATCGTTCCGTCCCAATCCGAAATATTTAGCGTCCTGACCGGACCGCCGATGACGCGCTGGCCTCTGTTTTGACCCTTGAATCGCTCTGTAACCACTAATTCGGCAACCGAACACGAATTAACTGGCTATTTGGTTCGATCGGGATCCATATAGCCCCATCACCGCCGCTTCACGGCATCCACCGGTGACAGAGAGTGTTGCGCTCCCGCCTATTCGAGGGGAGGCATCATATGCCCCAATCTCAACGCCTGTCGTCCGCCATTCTGCCGGTTGCATTTGGGCGCCCCGCCTGTCCGAAGTGCAAGGCCGAGATGATGCTTACCCGCATCGAGCCAGCACGCCCTGGCGTCGACTTGCATACGTTTGAATGCGCTGTCTGCAATCACGTAGTTACGGCCCTGGCCGCGTATGAAGATCCTATGAAGTCCAAGGCTCTCGGACGCTGGCTTCTAGGCGATTTGCACTCGCCCACGTAGTTAAGTGTAAATACAAAAGGGCAAACTAGGCCTCGAGCTCCCAGGAAACTCCGATGCGACTTTCGACCCACCGACAAAAAATTGCGTAGTAAGCAAACGCAAAAGGAGGAGGAAATGAGGGATTACACAAACGAACGGAACGTGCCCACCGCGGCCTTGCGTAAGGCACGAGAAGCCTTCAAGGAGGCGGACGTCAAGGTAGCGATGGCCGAGTATGAACGCACTCAAAAGGCGTTCCATGCAAACCACGAGCGGTTAAAGGCGGAGCGATTGGCTCGCGACGCCGAAGCAGCGCGGAAGCTCAAAACCTGATCGGAGGCTTTCGGTCAAGTCTGAGTAGCTCCTCAAACCTGTTAGGCTGAAATATCTTGCCGTACTCGTCGGTGTGATCTGCACCTGCCATCCGCCCCTAACTAGAGTGCGAGCTTTCGCAACCGCCAGCATTGGACTGACGTGGCTCGCAACGACGGTTTCCCGTCATCCTTCCTCGCATGAATGCTGAACGTCATCGCATCCTCAAAAGAGAAAGGCCGGCAAGCGTTACGCCGCTCTGCAGGACTAATAGCTGCAACCACTGATGGCCCGGCAACGCCTGGTCATACGTTGGGTCGGTATCTGCCCCTCAGCGAAAACCAGCATAGATGCGTGCGCTCGACACTTCGTCCCTCTCACCACTGGGTGTGACAGTCACACTGTCCTTTACGACGGCTAGGTCGCTGCAAGCGTCGATTCAGTGTCACGACTGAAATGACCAATGTCTCAATTGGGTCAGTCGCGTCGATTGAGCCGCGCCGAACTGAGGTCCGGTCTGCCCCCGACGGCCGACCTTTGCCGAAACTCTAGGCCGGTCGGTAAGGGCCACTAGCCAACCTCGCGAGGGGAATCGGCTTAGGTCAGCTAAAGCCAAGCACCGCCCCCTCGATGGCTGGTTCTGGCGCGTGGTCGATGCTCGCTGACACCCCAGTTGCGCTACGAACGGTCATAAATTGCCGCGACCGAAAACTTGTTCAGCCGGTCGGCGCTTCCCGAACCTGTTCGCAACGAGTGAGGTGCTGTATCGCAGAGAAACGATGAAAGATCGCGAGACCGTTTTGCCTGGAGCTTGAAGCGTTCCGCGGCAAAGATGGCGGACAGTTGGTTCGCTATCCAAGGCAATCAGACGGCTTCAAGTGGCAATCTTAAGAGCAGTCGCTATCGTGCTCGTTGTTGTTGAGCCAATCCTGTCGTTGGTCTGCTTTTTCCGACACTCTGCGATTAGCGGACATTCTCATTACTTGTTGCGGCTATCTTGCAGGCCTGTCTCCCGGGTTATCCCCTCCAACGCCCTCGCCAAATCGCCGATCGTCTGAAAACTGACGGCGCCGAGACGCTCTACATCCTCACCCGTTCCGTTCAAACGGTCGGTTAGGAAAACAGCGCGCAACAACACGTAGTCGTGGATCTCTTCTGCGCCGTTCATCCGAGCAGCAATTATCAGATCCATGCTCGACTTGCGTCGGAGTCTTAAGATCCATCGTGGTTTTGCAGCTTTAGCTTTGAGGCTTTGAAGCATATAGAATTGTGCGGTGAAGTTGCCGTTCACAACATAATGCCTCGCCCTGAAATCAAACTGAGCGGTCAAACCCAGTCGATGCATTTCAGCGAAAAATGCCGAAAGAACGGCTTTGCGCTTCAGAGACGTTCTGCGCTTGGCAGCCGCATTGCCGAACTTCTTCTTTGGACGATAGTCTATCAGTTCGTAAGCGTGAATGAGACTACCGAAGCGGCTTTTGTAGCTTTGAACCCGAGGCGTCGATTCCGCGCCATTAATGATCTTGCTGTTTAA